>DAOWIM010000196.1 GCA_030640905.1 bacterium | reverse complement strand
GAGTATATTTTTTCAACGAGGGAGAATATCCTGACCTGACCGGTGAACCACTCCGGTTTTTCGACGTTATTCGCGTTGTCGATACTACGCGTGTCAATGATGTTCTCGTTGCAACGCTTGTGATTGAGTCCCACACCCGACCGGGAGACCTCGTTCGGGCAACCGGCTTGGATGCTACGATCATCGCTGAAGCTTTTGATCTTACGCCGGAGGAATGGGAAAGCCTTGACACGGTCTCGTCTCTGGCTCATGTTCGGACCGAGCGGAAGGTTACAGTGCGGTCGCTCTTGCCGCAGAGTGAAAAATCTGAGGCCGAAGTACTGACGCGTCGATTCGATATCGGTGGCGTCGAGGTGACCGTTCGATTGATAGAAGTATCCGAGATGACGTTTGAGTACCGGCAAGATTCCGGGAGGCCCGAACCCAAATGAAAAATCTGATTGCTAAAGCCAATGTCCCGAAGCTGATGAAACGTCTCCGCCGGGCGGGCAAACAGGTTGTATTCACCAACGGTGTTTTTGATATTCTCCACCGTGGTCATGTTGATTATCTGGCCAATGCGAAATCGCTCGGCGATGTTCTGATTGTTGGGCTCAACAGTGATGCTTCGGTCAGGCGGTTGAAAGGTCGATCCCGGCCACTACAGAAACAGAGCGACCGGGCCGCCATCTTGCTCGCTCTGGAGGCAGTTGATTACGTCGTTCTCTTTGGCGAGGACACCCCGGACCGTCTGATCCGATCAATCAAGCCGGACATACTGGCCAAAGGGGCGGACTACAAGGTTTCCGAGATTGTCGGTGCTTCGTTTGTCAAATCGTACGGGGGGAAAGTCAAGCGAATACGTTTGACGCCGGGAAGATCAACCAGCGCCCTGGTAAAAAAGCTGTAGTTGTTTTTCTCCGCCGAGTTGCGCCCTTGCGTTTCAGTCGAATCCTTCTTTTATTAATCTTTCTATGGATGACCGACAAGCCAGACCGCGCGAAACGCTCCGGGAGACACTTGCGGCGAAAGGTTACTGGCCCGCCGAGGCGGCTCATTTCCTTTCCGAAGGCAAGTATTCCCGCGTGGTAGAATTGTGCCGGGAGAATATCCCCGCACATCCATATCTGGTTTCGGCTCGTCTGATATACGCGCAGGCGTTGTATCATGCCGGGCAGATGGAGGTTGCCGAAAAAGAATTCCGTCACATCCTCAGGCAGGACCCGGACAATATTGTGGCGCTGCGGTTTCTTGGCGATATTAAGAATCGACAGGACGATCAGTTTGGTGCAGAGAGCAATTATCAACGCATCCTGCAACTCGACCCGGACTGCCGGGGGATCAAATCGGAACGGACGGTTTCCGCTGATCGTTCGACCACTCGCACGATAACATTGACACGAAAGGCCGAGGCTTCGACCAAATCGACCAAACCGCCTTTGCGGGAGATACCTTTTTGCACCGAGACAGTTGGCGATCTGTATCTGGCGCAAGGTCACCTGCGGATGGCGTCGGAAGTTTTCAGGACGCTGGACCGAATTAGCCACAATCCCAGAATTCATGAGAAGTTGCTGAAAGCAGAAAGAAAGCTTGGAGAAAAGGATAAACAAAATGTCAACAAAACGGATTAACGCTCTACGTAAGAAAATGCGAGAGGAAAATCTCGACGGGTTAATCGTCAACAACCCTGCTCACGTGCGCTATCTCTCAGGGTATACCGGTTCCTCCGGCCTTCTCGTTGTCACCGGAAACGCCGCCGACTTTTTCACCGATTTTCGATACACCGATCAGGCGCGCAAGGAAGTTACCGGCGCGAAGATTCACATTATCAAGTTTGGTTTCGCAACTGCGCTGGTTGATTTTCCACGGTTTGATGTCCGAAATCGTAAGTACGGATATGATGGCGAGCATCTGGCCGTTGCCGAGCGCAATCGCCTGAAGAAGGCTCTGGGGAAATCAGTCCTGCTTCCGGCTCCCGACGCTTTTGCCGAACTCGGCTGGGTGAAGGATCGTGACGAGATCGCAGAGATTACCAGGGCGGTCAAGATAACTGATACGGTCTTTGAGCGCATCCTGCCATTGATCGTACCGGGTGTACGCGAGAGCGAGTTGGCTGCGGAGATGGAGTATCAGATGAAAATGCTCGGTTCAAAGGATCCGGCATTTGAGACGATTATAGCCTCCGGCTATCGTTCGGCGATGCCTCATGGCGTGGCCTCGGCTAAGAAAGTGAAGAAGGGCGAGTTTGTCACATTCGACTTCGGAGCTACGGTCAACGGTTATGTTTCTGATATCACCCGCACTGTCGTGGTTGGCAAAGCAACCACTCGCCAGAAAAAAATATACGGTATTGTTCTTCGGGCACAGAAGGCAGGAATCCGCAAAATCAAGGCTGGGGTGACCGGTGTGGCGGTCGATGCTGTCTGTCGCAAAATTATTACACGGGCCGGATACGGCAAGCAATTCGGCCACGGTACCGGCCACGGGATCGGTTTTGTTGTTCATCACGGGCCCAGTCTGGGGCCCAAGTCGACCGATAAGTTAGTGGCTAACAACGTGATAACAGTTGAGCCCGGCATCTATATCTCCGGCTGGGGAGGGGTTCGTATTGAAGATGATGTAGTCGTGACCCGCACCGGCTCAAGAGTGTTGAACAAGGCGCCAAAAAACTTGTTGGAACTGTAGGCTAAATATCTTATTAGTTTCATATAGCCCGGTTGCCCTTTCAATAGCTGGATGGGGATATCGGGATAGTTTTTTTTGATACTGTAAAGGGATTATGTTTATCAACGAGTCAAATATCAGGAAGCTGATCAGGCTGATCGAAGAATCCGACATTGATTCAATCGAAGTATCCGGCTGGGGACGCAAAGTAAAGATAACGCAGCGGGTTGATGCTGCCTCCAACGGCCACGGTTCGGCCCCGGTTGTGATGGCGCCGCAGGCGACGATATCTCCTCAGGCCGCCAGGAGTCCAGAGATTGCACCGGCTCCGGCACCGAGCGAGACAACGACCGGTGAAACCAGTCGTTATGTTGAGGTTACCTCGCCGATGGTTGGTACTTTCTATTCAGCCCCCTCACCCGAGGCATCGCCATACGTCTCGCCCAACGAGAAAGTTGTAACCGGACAAGTGCTCTGTATTGTTGAGGCGATGAAGCTGATGAATGAGATCGAATCCGATGCCAGCGGCCGAGTGGTTGAGATTCGCGGTGAAAACGGCAAACCGGTGGAGTATGGACAGGTATTGTTCGTGATTGACCCCGAAGGTTAGATCACCGATTGCGAAAGGGATTTCCATGAATCTGAAACAGATGCTGGTTGAGATGCTCAACCGCAAGGCGTCCGATCTGCACATCAGGGTCGGTGTTCGACCTCACGTTCGAGTTAACAGCCAACTCGAACAGCTTGCTACCGAACCGATAACGATGGAACTGATGGAGCAGATCATTACTCAGGTTCTCAATGAGGCTCAGCTTGAACGTTTCCGCCGCAGGAACGAAATGGATCTGGCGCTTTCGGTAGCCAAGCTGGGACGATTTCGGATCAACCTGTATCGCCAGCGCGGTACCTCGGGTATCGCAATTCGCGCCGTCAACACATCAATTCCATCCTTTGAAGGTCTGGCTCTTCCCGATGTCGTCAAGAAACTTGCCCAGATACGTCGCGGACTCATTGTGATTACCGGTACGACCGGTTCGGGCAAGTCAACCACTCTGGCGGCTATGATCGAAGAGATGAACGCTACCCGTTGCGACAACATCCTGACGGTCGAAGACCCGATTGAGTATATCTATCGAGATAAAAAATCGATCATCTCCCAGCGCGAGGTGGGGGGCGATACCGAATCGTTTGCATCGGCTTTGCGCCACGCTTTTCGTCAGGACCCCGATGTCATCCTAATCGGTGAGGTTCGCGATCTTGAGACGATGTCAATCGCACTAACAGCGGCCGATACAGGTCATCTGGTGCTGACGACCCTCCATACGCTCAACGTGGTGGAGACGATTACTCGAATCATCTCT
>DAOWIM010000007.1 GCA_030640905.1 bacterium | reverse complement strand
GTATTCAAGGCCAACATGGTTTATGGCATCATCGCGTCTTCGGGAGTTGTCCTGGCCGCCTGCTATATGTTGTGGATGTATCAGCGCGTGATTTTCGGTAAGACATCCAATCCTGAAAACCAGAAACTGTTAGACCTGGACTGGCGCGAAAAAGGGGTACTGATTCCGCTAGTTCTGTTGATTTTCTGGGTCGGTATTTATCCCAAGCCGTTCCTGGAGATTATTGAACCTTCGGTGAAGAACTTGATGCAATCTGTCGGCAAGGCGACTACCGTGCAGACCAATTCAGAGAATGAGGATATGTTCTCGGAGTACCAGGCAACCGAGGAAAAGGTTGTTGTTTACGACGAGTTGAAGAATTGATATGAGCGTTACGATTTACACAAAGGATGGTTGTCCCTACTGTGCTGCTGCGATGGAGCACTATCGAGAGCAGGGGACAGCATTCGATGAGATCAATATCAGCCAGACGCCTGATGCGAAAGCGAAGATTCTGGAGTTGACCGATGGTCAGGCGATGGTGCCGGTGATAATTGACAACGGCGAGGTCAAGATTGGCTTCGGCGGTGGATGAGGATTCTAAGATGTGGCGACAGGCTGTCGCCGTGATGAGATAATATGATAGACTTTTCGTCAGTAGCTGATAATTTCAACGTCATCTATCCCGAGTTGGCGCTCTTGATTGGAGCGTTTGCGGTGCTGCTGCTCGGTACGGTAAAACGATTTGCCGGCTTGTGCACTTCGGTGACTGGCCTGACTGCTCTGATTGCTCTGTGGTTGGCTGTTGATCAGTTCGGCACCCAGCAGTCGGGCTTTTTTGGAATGGTTACCTGCGATGCCTTCGGTAGCGCTTTTAAGATTATCTTCATCGCTATCGCAATCGTGACCATGCTGATCGCCCATCGGTTTATGATTGTCAAAAAGATCGCACGCCCGGAGTTCTATGCGCTCGTACTGATTTCGACGTTCGGTATGATGGTGATGGCCAATACGACGGACATGATTGTGATGTTCCTCGGCCTTGAGATCATGTCGGTCCCGCTTTATGTCATGGCCGGGTTTGCCCGACGGTCGCTTCAGTCCAATGAAGCAGGCATCAAGTACTTTGTCATGGGTGCCTTTGCCAGTGCTTTTCTGCTGATGGGTATCGCATTTGTTTTTGGCGCCTCGGCGACTACCGACCTCCGTCGCATCGTCGCTGATTTTAGCTACATCATTTATCATTCCGGATTGTACATGTATGTCGGCATTGCCCTGATCCTGGTTGGATTTGGGTTTAAGATCGGGATGGTTCCGTTCCATGCGTGGGTTCCCGATGTGTACCAGGGCGCGCCAACGCCGGTAACGGCATTTTTCTCAGCCGGACCAAAAGCCGCCGGGTTTGCCGTGCTGCTGCGTTTGTTCATGTTCGGATTTGAGGGCGTGGCCGAGCTTTCCAGTATCTTCTGGGTACTCGCGGTGTTGACCATGACCGCCGGCAATGTGCTGGCTCTGCTTCAGGACAATATCAAACGTATGCTGGCATACTCATCGATTGCTCATGCTGGTTACATTCTAATAGCCTTTGCGGTTGGGGGGGAAGATGCCCTCTCGGCGGCCATATTCTATTCTATCGCCTACGCCATCTTTAATCTCGGCGCCTTTGCGGTGGTCGTGTTGCTGGAAACCCGTAGTGGATGTCGTTCCGATTTCAGTGAGCTGGCCGGTCTTTCCAAAGTCAGTCCCTATCTCTGCGCGGTGTTGGCTCTGTTTGTCTTTGCCCTGACCGGATTTCCACCGACCATTGGTTTCTTTGGCAAGTTCTATCTATTCACGACCGCGGTGAAAGCCGGGTTCATCTGGCTGGCAGTGATCGGCGGGCTCAATTCGTTTGTGTCGGTCTACTACTACCTGCGGGTTCTAAAGGTAAGCTACTTTGATCGGGTAGAACAATCAGCTGTACCGGTATCATACACACCGGCGATCACATTGGTGCTGTTGATAACGGCTGCAGGTACGCTGGGGTTTGGACTTTTCCCGCAGAAGCTGCTGGAGTTTGCGCAGTCGGCAGTATTCGCCTTCCTGTAGAATTACGTGACCGGGGCTATCAATGTTGTCTGTCGTGACGACAGACTGTGAACTCAGAACATGTCTATATAAGTTATCCTGATCTCACGGGAGAATGATTCATTGCGTCGGTTGTGAAGCAAATCTTTCAGGATAACCTCCAACTCAAGATTCTCTGTGAACAACCACTTTATCGAGGCGTTCAGATAGCCGCGTCCCTTGCCGGCGAAGGTGTATGAACGACCGTCAGGCAGTTGAGATTTGTTGTCGTTGATGGCAGCGTCGTATTCCAGCAGTAAGGCAAGGTTGTAGCGGAAAGTGGCGTCAAAGCCACCGAAGACATTGATATCCTTGTCCTCGTCAACATTATTCTCCAGCGAATAGTTTACGCCACCGTGCCAGCCGGCAGTCCACGCATAGAAGTAGAAGCTGCGACTAACGACCGCATAGAAACCACGCGATTTGAATTCATATCGATCAAGGGCATTGTTCCACGGACCGTTGCCCTGCGATGAAAAGCCGATCGTGACGGCGGGAAAAAATTCCATCTCATCGACCGGCCTCAACTTGATATTAAATTCAATCCGCTCGTTCCAGTTGGGATGGCGGCTGGCGATAATATTCTCACCGCCGTATGAGATGCCGAGTGTCAGGCGATTGGAAAGGCCAATATTGGTAAATCCGATAGTACCGCCCTCGGGGTAGAGGCGAAGACCGATATCAAAGTGGCCACGGGGGAGAGTGCCGGCGGTGGGCATGTCAACCAGGTTTCTCGGCGCCAGTTCATAGAGACTTGTTTGGCGAGCAGTCGATTCCTCCTGAGCCGAAGCTGTTGATATGGCTATCATCGATACAGTAACTAACGCAACGGTCAATAATGTCTTCATCGTAGTAATCCTCACTTTTGTCCCACAATCACCTGTCAGGATTATAGATCACGGCTGTGCGGCAAGTCAAAATAAAAGTCGTGGGCGCTTTCTATCTGAGGAGCGCAGGGGAGTGGTAACCTCAGCAATTGTTACAGTGTGGGTAGCTCAACCATATGGCGGAAATGAGAGCAGAAGAGCTGGCCGATTGGTCCGCTCTTGATTCTGAACACGCGTCGCCCGTGCTTGATATGGGAAACCGGGATTACCATTTTCAGCGAACTGGATATGAATATCTCGTCGGCCTCCCAAAGCTTATCCAGTGAGATGTTGCGCTCCGTCACCTTGCGTCCGAGTCTTCGGGCCTCGCGGATAACTATCCTGCGGGTGATTCCTCGAAGGCATCCTGACTCTATCGGCGGTGTGTAGATGCGCCCGTTGCGTACCCAGAAAATGTTGGCCGTGGTGACTTCCGCGACCTGATCTTTTTCATTGAGCAGAAGAGCATCATCGCAACCCTTCGCATGAGCTGTTTTCAGCGCGGCGGCGTGGATTGCATACGAGAGCGTCTTAATGCGGCGGAACTCCGAATCCTGATCGACCCGGAATTCGGACACGTAGAGAGTGTAGGGTGCTTCCGGTACCTGATGCGGCGATGCGCTCAGTATGACCTGCGGCTTACCCTGAGTCCCCACCCAACGAGCGGCCTCTCCACTGGTGATAGTAAGTCGCAGCTTGGTGGTGTGGGCCGGATGAGCCTTGACCGTTCGTTTCATCCACGAGATCAACCGGTCGTCGGATACCGGCAGCTTTATGCCGATCAGGCGGGCGCCCTGGTGCAGGCGTTGCAAATGCTCTTTCATGAAAACGAGATGATCGCCGATTGTCAGGATCGTCTCGAATAGTCCATCGGCGTAGAGCAGGGCGTTGTCGAACACCGATATCTTGTCCTGACCGCGCCTGACAAACCGACCGTTGATGGTGGTTACAGTTTTCATTGCCGGCATGCTACACCTTCGATTCCAAGCGCCCGAAACATGCTCGACGCTTTTAACAACATCTCATCATACTCAGCTTCGGGGTCACTGTCAGCAACAATTCCGCCACCGGCATGAACATGATAGCAGCCGTCTCGATGTTCAACCGTTCGAATCGCGATATTGAAGTCGGCCTGATCGCCATGCAGATAGCCGATACACCCTGTGTAAATTGAACGCGGCACAGTTTCAATGGTCGACAGTATCTCCACCGCCCGCTTCTTGGGTGCGCCGGTGATTGATCCCCCCGGCAACATGGCAGCGATAATCTCCCGAAACGACATCCCCGATTTCAACTCGGCCTCAACGTCACTGACCAGATGTATCAGCGTCGAGTAAATCTCCGGGCGGAACAACTCCGGTACTTTTACCGAACCTGTTGTGGCGATCCGGCCCAGGTCGTTGCGTTCAAGATCGACAATCATCAGCAACTCGGCGCGGTCTTTCGATGAATGTATCAGTTGCTTCAGGTTGGCCTGTTCTTCGTGTGCATCAACGCCGCGTTCAATTGTGCCTTTGATCGGCGAAGTCGAAATATGCGAGCCGTTACGCCGGAACATCCGCTCCGGCGATGAGCTGAGTATTTGACGGTCACCCAGATTCACGTAGGCTGAGTATTGACCGGGATTCATCTGCCTGAGGCGACAGTACGCGTCGAACGGAGCTATCCGGCTGCCAACATCAAACCGCGTGGTGAAATTAGCCTGGTAGATATCACCCTCGCCGATATGCCACTTGATCTGCCGTACACAGTCGAGGTAGTCGTCTTTGGTAATAGCCGGCTGCACATCGCTGATTATCACGTCAACCGGAGAGTCAGGTCCCGATGCCGCTTGCAACAGGTCAGAGTAATCGTCGGAGTTTGGATCGGTTGCTTCTATCGCTCCTGTGACGTGATCAACGCACAGGACTGAGTCGTAGAACATAAAGTTGATTTCAGGACTGCTGCTCGGTGAATCCAACCGGAGAAAAGGAAGCGTCGCTTCATAGTCAATGCAGCCAATCGCGAATTTGCCATCGGCGGTGGTCAATCTCTCAATCATGTCCCAACCGAGCACCGGACTACTCAGCTCGGTAGTGTGCGAACCATTTCGGAGGAAAACGCGGTCGGGCGTCATTCTGAGTGTGATTGATGGTTGCCGGGCCACAAAAGAATAGCGCCCGCTGACTCCGGTTGATAATGATGAGTCGAGCCAGACCGCTCCTTGCTGATCGGCAATTTGCCGGAAGAGCGTATCAAGATTGATCTGCCGGGCGATTCTATCGGTGTAGGTGGCCATTCTGAAACCAAGCTAAGACGATTTGAGCGGTTGTCAAGTGTGCTACAAGATTGACTTACAGGCTTTTAGCTCTTTATTATGGCCTATGGACCTCTTGAAACTGCTTCTTGTGCTGGTCGCTATTGTCGTTGCTCTCAGGCAGCACGTTGCGGTGGGGCTGACTCTGGTGGGAGCGGCGGGGCTGACTCTCCTGCTTTTCGGGACGCCCTCAGACATTGTCTCCTCGGCGATTGCGGACCTGCTTGCCTCCCGGACATTTATTTCTCTGACTGCAGTGGTCGTGCTGATTACCCTCCTCGGCTCCCTGCTCAGCGAACTCGGTTTCCTGACCACCCTGACCGAATCATGTCGTGGCCTCGCCGGTGGTAGCCGCACAGCGGCGGCGGTGCTTCCCGCTCTTATTGGTCTGATGCCGATGCCTGCCGGATCGCTTCTCTCGGCTCCCCTTGTTGACAACGTTTTGCCCGATAGCAAACACACTCCCGAATTCAAGACAGCTATCAACTACTGGTATCGCCACTGGGTCGAGTTGTTCTGGCCATTGTATCCCGGCCTGATTCTGACCGAGGCAATTACCGGTATGCCGATTGGTTCGGTAGCACTTCTTCAGTTGCCGGTTGGCCTGCTGATGGCGGTGGTCGGCTTCTTCTTTTTCCTGCGGCAGATCGAATACCGTCAGGGCGGTTCATCGGCGGCTACGGCCTTGTTCTCGGGCATTGTTCGGTCAATCTGGCCGATCTTGCTGGCGATTGTGATTTATGCCGTCTTCAGAATCGAATTATCGCTGGCCATACTTGGAGCCGTGATTGTACTGATAATTGTGAGACGACCGAACAAGACAGTGCTGTACAAATCAGTCGTCACCGGCTTCTCATGGAAACTTATCCTTTTGATATTTGGCGTCCTTTCATTTCAGAAGGCGCTTGAGATATCGGGGTCAATTGATTCGATCACCCGCCTCGCTACATCCAGCGGCCTTCCAACAGAGGCGATCATCTTCGTGGTCTGCTTTACCGTCGGTCTGCTTACCGGAGTTGTGGCGGGCTATGTTGGCCTGGGTTATTCACTGCTGGCTGGACTTCTGTATCAACCGGAGATCAGGCCCGACCTGATCCTGGTAGCCTATCTTTAGGGCTATCTTGGTGTCATGCTGTCGCCTTTACACCTCTGTCTGATCCTCACCAACCAGTTTTTTGGAGGAAATCTTGCTGTACTATATAAGAAGATTACACCGGCTTTTCTTGTTGTGGCGGCCCTGGGATTGCTTCTCTATCTTTCCGGTTGGCCGCAAATCTTTCGGTAGATGCGCTGGATTGCTGTAAGTTGTTGTGAGGCAGGCAATAAGCCATATAGCCAACAAAAAATGATGGAACTTTTAGCGACCCTTTGGGTATTATAGGTAAATTGACGAAAAGGAACGTATGGCCAAGCAGACCGAAAAAGATATCGACTATGCATTAATGAGAGCGATTCAGAAGGGCGATATGGTGGCCTTCAACGAGATCGTCAATCGTTACAAGGGTCGCCTCATGAATGTAATCGGCCGTATGGTTTCCTCACAGGAGGAAGCCGAAGATATCGTCCAGGAGACCTTCATTCGTGTTTACCAGCACCGGCAGTCGTTCAATTTCAAGCACTGTTTTTCCACCTGGATTTACACTATTGGTCTCAATCTGGGACGTAACGAACTTCGCAAGAGGAAAAGATTCAAACACTACGAGATATCGGAAATGGAGGGGAATGAGGCAGAGTTTGCTGTCGATCCCAAGATTCCCAGCCGCCTCCCACAGGTTCTCAACGCTGCGATCAAGGAACTACCGGAAAAATATAAGACGGCGTTCCTGCTTCGTGACGTTTCAGAGATGTCTTATGAGGACGTGGCGATCGCTCTTGAGGTTCCCCTGGGTACGGTCAAATCGAGAGTTAACCGTGCTCGCATGATGCTGAGAGACAAGTTGCAGCCAAGAAAGGAGGAGTATAGTGCGCTGTCGAAAAGTACGCTCCTACCTGTCAGCTTATTGTAGCGGTGAATTGACAGGACGGCGCCAGGTAGCAGTAGGTGAACATCTGGCGGGGTGTTCTTCATGTCGGGAAGAGGAAGCAGCGTTTAACGCTGTCCATCTGGCCGGCAAGCACCTGCCTGGGTTTGATCTCTCTGAAGATTTCAACACTCGCCTGCTCAACCGGATAGCTCGGGAACGTTTTGCGGAAACTCGCACGAAGGCTTTTTTGCCCAAACGCGCACCACTGGTGGCGTGGGGGAAAGTTGTGCCTGTGTTTGTGACCGCCTGTGCGGTTGTACTGGTTGGAATATTCGCTTTCCTGCCGGGTGAGGACAACAGCGGCAATTTTGCCGATGCTCCCCGGATTTCTGATGACGCGCTCTATCTGACCGTCCAGCCAACCAACAATCCTAACATGGCGATTAACATGAATAAGGATTGGTCGCTGAGCGAACAGATGGCTCGGGCCGAACGGATAAATCGGATTACCAGCCAGATCACTCCGGTAGGAAGCTTCGGATCGGCTAACTATCGGTATCGGACCACTGGTACCAACGTCAGCGCCAGACGACCGACTGCCCCCTATGTTGACAATTTCTACCGGGTTCGGACGGTGGTGAGGGTCTATCAGTCGACCGTGTCGTCCCAGCCGAGGGAGGAAAAGAGTACGTACTAAAATGCTAACTAAAATTGCCACGACCGCCTTGAGATTTCTGCTGACAGTATCCCTGGCGGTCTTTTTTTCCGGCCCGGTTCGGGCTGAGGAATCATCGCTGGCCAATCTGGAATCCGGGTTTGCCGATCTGGTCTATCGACTGTCCCGATCTGTGGTAACAGTCGAGTCAACGCGACCGGTCAGTTCAGCACTTGCCGGGCTGCCCCACGGTGAAGCGGTTCAAAACCAGATATCTTCCGGTGTCATCTATGATACGCTGGGACATATTATCCTCGAAGCTTCGTCGGTAACCGGAGTCGAAGCGCTCTACGTCCGTTTCGAAAATCATCTTATCGCGGCCAGACTAATCGGGATCGACTATCAATCGGGTCTGGCTATGATTGATGTTGGTCGTCGGATTGGTGTGCCTGCGGAGTTGGTTGACCAATACGGTTGCGCCGGACGCATGGTGATTGTAATTGGTAATTCGTTTGGTCTACAGGCGTCCCCGTCGATTGGTTTCTGTGCCGGTTCACGACCCGATGGCAACATCCAGTTCTCCGGTGCTCTGACTTCCGGTTTGGTCGGCGGAGGTTTGTTCGATCTCTCCGGACGGTTGATAGGAATTGTGACCGGCAATGTCGGAGAGAGCGATGTTCGCACTGTTGGTTCCGCCGTGCCTGCGCACAGGATTCCGTCTATCGCAGAATTTCTGCTGGCCCACGGGAGCCGTCAGGCTGGATGGGTTGGTATCACGACCACCGACATTGAAATTTCTCCCGGTATAGACATCAATCCCCCCATTCTTTTTGCCAGCAGGACAAGCAACAGGATGAACGTTATTGACCGGGCTTTGCACGTGGACCGGGTAGTTTCGTTCTCGCCTGCCGAGACAGCCGGGCTGAGACCGGGTGATCTTATCTATGCCATTGATGGTCGACGACTCTATTCCGCTACCGACCTGATGAGCATGGTTCTGAAATCCGGCCCCGGAACGAAATTCAGTGTCAGCCTGGTTCGTCAGAACGACCTGCTCAATCTTCCCCTGACTGTCGGTCGTCGCCAACTGACATCATCGGTTCAACCGGCAGGTTCTCTCGGTAACAGATCGATCAACGCCGCCGAAGCTGATTCGCTCGCGCGGGGGATTCGAACGCTACGACAGATGATAGACCGTCTCGAAGACCGCCTTAACTCTCTGAAGTGACAAGTTTTAGCTTTCTTTTTGCAGCCTGATACCCAATTTTGGAGCAATGAGTTGCGATTTCGATAGTGCCCGCTTTACAAGCCTGATCGATACTTTTGATCCGGGCGATCATGCCAGGTCCAGAGTTCTGGCGATCTATTCAGCAGCCATTGCGATATCGGATAAGCAGATACTCGATCAAGCGATAAAGACAGCGTTGCGGTGTGATATCGACAGGCAATCGCTTTACGAAATTATTCTGCAGTCGTATCTTTTTCTCGGCTTTCCCCGAATGCTGGAGGCGGCCGATCACTTCGACCAGCACTTCCTGTCAGAGCGGCAATCTGGACCGCCCGAAAAAATATCGTCCGATGAAGCTGATCAATGGTTTGGAGACGGTTTGGCCCTGTGCCGGAAGATTTACGGGACCAACTATCAACGGCTGGAGGTAAGAGTATCTTCGATGGCGCCCGAGGTTTTCCGATGGATGATTATCGAAGGGTACGGTAAGGTTCTCTCACGTCCTGTCGTTGATATTGTTGACCGCGAATTGTCAATCGTCGCTTTTCTCATTGTCGAGAATCGGCAACGACAGCTTCATTCCCACATCAAGGGCGCTATCAATGCCGGAGTTTCGCCCACTCTACTGCGACAGGTTGTCGATGACATCGGGTCTGCATCGGAGGCTGGCCACCGGTCATCTCTTGAGAGACTGAAGCTGTTAGGAGTCGGTTGATGCGACGGCTCAGACGAATCGTGCTCTCGTTCTTCACCGGCGTCGTGCTGCTGGTTGTCTCTGTCGCTCTCTATCTTTTTGTTTTTGGCGGCCTGGAACAGGTACTCAATCAACAGCTCAGGCAATTGGCTGGCCCGCAAAACAATCTTGAACTGTACATCGGCAAGATCAGCGGGGACTTTCTCTCCGGAATTGAACTTGAGAATGTGGCCGTGCACTATATCGATTCATCGACGCAGTACCTGATTGCTGAAATACCTCGGCTGGAAGTAGCGTATTCTATCCGTAATCTCTGGAACAAGAACTACATTCTCAGCTATCTGCATATGGAGTCTGCCGCTCTGACCTTGAGGGAAGATTCTGAGGGGTGTTGGCTCTTGCCGACTGTCTCTTCAAAAGGCCAATCGAAACCCGCCGGTGTGTTGCCACCTCTCGCCGCTGAGAAACTATTGGTTACCGACCTCAGTGTTCGCATTATCAAGCAGGACGATACGCTGACTTTTGAGAACGTGAATTTCTCTGCTGCGGTGAGAGCGGAGGCCGGTACTTATGCGATTAGTCTTGATCGATTTGAATTCGAGTCCAACGAAGAACGGATTGTGCTGGATGCCGCCGAGGGGAAACTCACCTACGCCGAGAAGAAATTGATTTTCAAGGACTTGTTGATAGTCTCCGATGAAATGCGTGTCAGGTTTGGTGGTCACGTGAACCTTGAGGGGCGACCGACCGGTGAGATAGAGTTCTCCGGCGACAACGTAAACTTGGAAGACATCGCGGCCTACGTTGGTCCCAGACTCAAGGGAGTTATTGATGCCAATGGGAGAGTGTCATTTGATGGCAGCAGACTCGCCGGGCGTGTCGATCTGGGCGGTCGCTTCATGATAGCCGACATTGAGAACCTGCTGGTCGATTTCCGATTTGAGGATAAGCAACTCTACCTGGATACGCTGTACGGAACAATTCTTGGGAATTGCGCTATTGATGGTTCCGGGCAGATAGATTTTACAAACAAGCCGGAACAATATCGTCTTGATGCCAGTATCAAAAACTTTGATCTCAAGCAGTTGGTCACGCACACCTTCCACTCCGACCTCACCGGCTCGCTCGCTCTGCGTGGTGAATCGTTCGGCAAGAAAACAATGGTACTGAACGTACAGACCGAGTTGTACGAATCATCTTTCGATGAATACCCGATGCATTATGCGATCGGAGACATTATCATAACTACCGACTCGCTGGTATTCGTAGACTCATTTCGCGTTGACTATTTTGAAAACATATTTTTTGTCGATGGTCCGATTGTTTATAGCGATAGTCTCGATCTTGACATCAGGGTTTTCCTAAATCAGCTTGATCGTTACACAGAGAAGGTGTTTATCAATAAACCGGCGGGAAGGGCCTACTCGCGGGCACGTCTGGATGGCAAAACCAACGATCCCGATCTCAGTGGGTATTTTGTCTCGGACTCGTTGTGGATATACGGCCTTTATTGCGACAGCTTCTACGCGACATTCGATCTGGCACGTTTCCTCACCGGACGGCGGGGCGAGGTGGAGGCGGACTTCTTCTCCGGCAACGCCTGGGAGGTTCCGTACGATACCGGCTATTTGCACCTACAGTTGGACTCAAACATAGTTACTTTCGATTCGACTTTCCTGGCGGGTCGGAATTCATTCCTCAGCGCGTTGGGCGTTCTGGATACGAAGTCATATCCGCAGCAGCTTCGTGGCGACTCGCTCACGCTGATTGTGTTTGGCCAGCCGTTTGCCAATCGTGGCCCGGTCACTATAGAGATAGACTCAGCAGGGTTCGACTTTTGTGACTTCACTATAGGCAGCAACGGCGCTCAATTGTCGGCTCTGGGACGGGTCGATTACGACGAGTCAATGAACATGGCTGTGTCGGTAGTCCACGTTCAAGCCGCACCCTGGATCAACCTCTTTGAGAAGGAATGGTCGTTGGACGGTATCGTTTCGTGTGAGGCGATGCTTCGCGGTAATTTCATGAAGCCGGAATTCACCGCCAGCGGGATGGTTGACTCGCTTGTCTATCGCGGACTGGTGCTGGGCGACCTGGCAACATTGGTCGATTATAACGATCGCTTATTGACAATCGATAGTCTACACATATCCTCTAAAATGGGAGCATACCGTGCCTCGGGATCACTCTATGCTGACCTCGCCTTCACCACCGATTCGATTCAACGTCTGCCGGATCGGCCTATGGACATTCGCATGGAGGCCAACGATACACGGTTTGATCTGGTGACTCTGATGCTTCCCTCGGTAGAGCAATTGGAAGGCGATTTCTCTGCTGATATCAAACTCTCCGGAACACCGTATGAACCACATCTTGAGGGTGGAGCTTTTATCCGAAAGGCGCGGCTGAAATACTTCGACCTGGAGGAACCGGTGTTTGCCGATTCGGTCGCGGTGTCGATGCAGGACAATCGAATTATCATTGATGATGTGGATGTCTTTATCAGCGATAGGCATGACCAGTACGCGGAAGCTTCGAGGGACCCGGGTCATAATCGTCACGCGGCTATCAGTGGCGAGATCGAAGTTAGAGGGATCAACGATCTGTTCTATGATATTGATGTTACGATTCCAGAAGAGATAGCTTTCACCTATGAACTCGACGATATCAAGGGTATGGTCAGCGGGCTTGTCCATATTGAGGGAGAGACGCCCCCGTTGGTGTCTGGCGATATCGATGTGGCTAACATGAAATACGAAGTTAACTTCGCTGAAGTAGATGAAGGCTCGCCTATCATGGCGGCTTTGTCCGGCGAGAATGTCTGGGATCTGAATCTGAACTTCGACATTACCAACAACTATTGGATCAAGAATGAGGATATCGACGCTGAGTTTTCCGGGCAAGTGAACCTGATCCGCGAAAACGGCCAGTACCGATTCATTGGTGAGATGGAGATATTACGAGGGCGCGGTTTCTTGTTCGACAAGACTTTCCGTCTCGAACCGGGCGGTCTTGTCATTCTTGAGGGTCACGAAGTGCTCAATCCGCGACTCGATATCGTCGGATACACACGTATGACGCTACAGACATCATCGGTAAACGATGAAGAAGACAAGAGCTACGAAGAGCGTATTGTCGGTGTGCGCATCACCGGAACGCTTGAGAATCCGGAGATCAACCCCTCGGAGGATTCTGAAATCCAGAATCGTGAAGATCTGATCGCCTGGCTGGCCGGCGGCTACTATGTGTCCGCGGACGGCACTGCTTCAGGTGGTATTGAGAAAAGCCTGACCGGACTGGTGTCATCGCAGATGTCACAGATCGGTACTCGAAGATTCGGAGTGGAGACTTTTGAGATTGATCCGTACTATGAGGGCGCCATCGATCTCTCCAAAACTCGTGTCACGCTTGGAAAGTACTGGTTTCAAAATCTGTATACTTTTGGCGGGGGAGCACTGTCAAACGAGCCAGCGCTCGACTTTGGCATTGAATACAGGTTGAGTAAGAATGTGCTAATTGAAGGCCGTCGCGACGAGGAAGAACGATATCGCCTGTTACTCAAACTGCACTGGGAGTTCGAATGAGCAGGCAAGCCTGTCTTTTGATAATCGGTGTATTCATGTCTATGGTCGCCTCCAGCAGTCGGGCCAGCGACGACCGGGACCATCTGCGGTGGGAAAGAAGCAAGCCGATTATCGACTCAATTGCTGTTGAGGGCTGTCAGTTTTTCAGTCCCGGCGAAGTGCGGAACCAGATGTACTCCAAGCAGCGTAGTTTCTGGGGATGGCTCAAAGGCGACCGTCGTACTCGCCTGCAACGGGAAACTCTGAGTCGAGATACTCTTGAGATCAAGTACATGTATTTGCTGGAAGGTTTCCTCGGCGTTCAGGTGCATGAATCATTTACCAAGCTCAGCAAAGGCTCAACCGCACTGATTGAGGTTCGGATCGACGAGGGGACACGGTTTGTGTATGGCAAGAAAACGATTACGGGCGATTATGATCCAACGCTCGACTTTCACCTGAACAAGAGGCTTGCCCACCTGAAAGAAGGTGAGCCGATAAACTACTTCGAGGTACGGGCGGCCAGTTTCGAGATGAAGACCGTCCTCGCGAACTCGGGCTACCCGTATGCGACAGTTGTCCCTCGTGTTGACACAGTTACTGATCAATCTGTTGCACCGATTAGATTTGTTGTCAATGCCGATTCGCTGGTGCACTATGGTGAT
>DAOWIM010000043.1 GCA_030640905.1 bacterium | reverse complement strand
GGTTTTGGTTTTGGTGATATGGCCAAAGTGATATCGTCGAAAGGATGTCTGGTTGATATAGCCTATGTTCTTGAGTATAACACGTGGAACGACGTGACCAGAATTCAGGTTCAGCTTCGTGATATCAAACTAACCGTAGGAAACCTCGCGCCAAATCTGTAGGAAGCAGATGTCAGTTCTTAGTCGGTTTCAACAGGGCGATTTCAGGGCCCTCTCCAGGATAATTTCCTTTGTCGAGAACCGCAAAGACGGTTACCGCGAACTTCTTGGCAATCTATACCGGCAATCAGGTCGGGCTATCCGTATCGGTGTGACCGGTCCTCCCGGAGCGGGCAAGTCCACCCTCGTCAATCGCCTCGCGCATACTTATTTTGCCGGTGGCTCAAAGGTAGGCATCGTAGCGGTTGATCCAACCTCGCCCTTCACCGGGGGCGCCTTGTTGGGAGATCGAGTCCGCATGAACGAGTTTGAACCCGGCAGCGGTGTTTTCTTTCGCTCCATGGCTACCCGTGGCGCCTCGGGCGGACTGGCTTCATCGACTGACAACGTTGCTATCGTTCTGGACGCTTTTGGTTTTGATGTTGTCCTGATCGAAACAGTCGGTGTGGGCCAAGTGGAACTCGATATTGTTGATGCCTGTGATGTCGTACTGGTGGTCGTGGTTCCGGAGTCGGGCGATTCTGTCCAGACGATGAAAGCCGGGCTGATGGAAATCGCCGATATCATGGTGGTCAACAAGGCCGACCGCCCCGGTTCTGATAAGATTATCTCCGAGCTAAACACAACGATGCAGATGCGCCAGCCAGCCGATTCGGACTGGGCGGTGCCGGTAGTTGCAACGGTTGCCATTAAGAACGAAAATATCGACGTACTATGTGGACGCCTCACTGAGTATCTTGATTTCAAACGCGAAGCAGGCGTTTTTGAGGAAGAGCGACGACGACGAATCGAGAAAAAAATCCTGGCCATTCTAATTAACCGATTCCACGACGAATTTGTTGATCGCCTCACCCAACAGGTCGAGTTTGAACAATATGTAGATGAAACATACCAGGGGAAGTCCAGCCCCTATGATATCGCCGACGAACTGTACCGGCGGTTCTCCGGCAAGCAACTCTAACCGGTTGACCTGCCATCACCCATTGAAGCCGGTGACTCAGAGATAACATCATGGTGAATTTCCTCAGACCACTTCTCACCCTCAGAGACAGCGCAGCATTTGTTCTGTTGGCCATGATTGTAGCCATCTCAAGAATTCCGTTTCTTGGCAATGGCTACGGCACTGATCCCGACGCCTGGCGGGTTGTTGCTGTGGCCAGATCATTTGTCGCCGAGGGTGTGTACTCGGTGTCGCGCTTTCCGGGCTACCCGGTTCAGGAGATACTCTCCTCGTTGCTTTTAAGCGGCGGGCCGTGGGCCCTAAACGGTGCGACGGCATTTTTCAGCATTGTAGCAACAGTTTTCTTTGCCTTGTCAATAAGACGGCTGGAGATTCCACACTACTTTCTGGCCGGACTGGCGCTCGCTTTCACACCACTGGTTTATGTTAATAGCGTCAATTCGATGGATTATATCTGGGCTTTGGCTTTCCTGATGATCGGTCTGTACTCGATTCTCCGTGGGTGGGCGGTAGTAGCGGGGATCGCTCTCGGGCTGGCGGTTGGCTGTCGCCTCACATCAGCAGTGATGATCGTTCCGCTTGTCCTGCTGCTGTGGAAAAATCCTCTGGTGAAACCGGGAATTGCCACCGTTCGGTTCGGTATCATGTCTTTGACGACTGCAGCGATAGCGTTCTGGCCCGTTTATTCGAGTTACGGATGGGAGTTTCTGACATTCTACGATGTCAACCATCCGGGGTGGCTGACTATTTTCAAACGGATGACACTGCATGTCTGGGGCAGGGTTGGTCTATTTGCGTTGGTGGCTGCAACCGCCGGGTTGATCTTTTGGCCACGACTGACACGGAGATCGCTGCCGGTTTTGTCTTCAGGTTGGGCGAAATCTTCGGTCTGGTGGCTCGCTATCGCGCTTTATGTTGCGGTATTCTTCAGGCTACCACTCGACGCTGCATATCTGATCCCGATCGTTCCCTTTGTCATTTTACTGCTGGCGAAGTATATGAAACCAAAACTGTTTGCTCTCTTTGTCCTTTTACTGATGGTTGCGCCGTATCTGTCTATCTGCCGGTCAAACGGCATCTGCCCCGGAGATATTCTGGTTGACCATCGTGCCAGGAGTCACGAATCGAAATACATAACAGCAGTGCTGATGGCGCACGATTCAATTCCGGATGGCGCTGTCGTGGTAGCCGGATGGTGGCAGCCTCACCTGTCAGTAGTGGCCCAACCTGAAAACAGTAACGCCTTTCGCTACCTTCTGGACGAGACCAGTCTGGCTGACTGCCTCGATGCGGGCTGCGACATCTACTACCTGCGCGGGATGGCGAAGTACAATCACGATGTGCATAACATCGACCTTCTGGAGCAAGGGGCTAAGCTCTTACAGATCAATCCCTTGATAGATTAAAATTTGGCATTACAGGCCGTCGGGCCGCTTGATTTTCGCCTGGGGTTGTATTATCATCCAAGTTCACGCTTTGTATGGAGAATGACCTTAGTGTACGACAAGAAGTTCCTGAGAGACATCGAATCACGCCTGGCCGATTGGGACAAAGATGCATCCCGGACGCGTGCGAAGAAATCGATGCCTCGTTTTTTTACTGTTTCCGGTGTCGATATTGATGAACTCTACACTCCCGACAATATTGCCGATTCCGGCACCGAGGATTATTACTTCAAGAACATTGGTTTGCCCGGCCAGTATCCTTTCACTCGTGGTGTGCATCACACGATGTACCGCACCCGTCTGTGGACGATGCGTCAGTTTGCCGGTATGGGTACGCCCAAACAAACCCACGACCGATTCAAGTATATTCTTGCGCAGGGAGGCACCGGTCTTTCCACGGCGTTTGATCTGCCGACCCTGATGGGTTATGATTCCGACCACATCCGTTCGCTGGGTGAAGTTGGTAAGTGCGGGGTGGCGGTTGACACGCTGGCCGATATGGAGATTATTTTCGACGGTATCGATCTCTCCCAGGTGTCAACGTCGATGACTATCAACTCTTCGGCGTCGATGGCGCTGGCCATGTATCTGGCAGTTGCCGAAAAACAGGGAGTGCCTTTTGAGAAAGTACGCGGCACGTTGCAAAATGACATCCTGAAAGAGTACATAGCCCAGAAGGAATTCATCTTCCCGCCGTTGCCATCGATTCGACTGATTACCGATCTGATGGAATACTGCACCAACCATGTCCCGCAGTGGAATACGATCTCAATTTCAGGTTATCATATTCGTGAAGCTGGTTCCACCGCCGTTCAGGAGTTGGCCTTCACTCTCGCCGATGGTTTCTGCTACATTGAGTCAGCCATTGCCGCCGGTCAGAACGTCGATGATTTTGCGCCGCGCCTTTCGTTCTTTTTCAACGCTCACTCTGATTTCTTCGAGGAGATTGCCAAGTACCGGGCGGCCCGTCGCATCTATGCCAGACGGATGAAAAACAAGTACGGCGCGAAGGATCCTCGAAGCTGGCTCTGTCGGTTCCATACTCAGACGGCCGGTTGTTCCCTGACCGCCCAGCAGCCGGAGAACAACATTGTCCGGGTGGCGCTGCAGGCGATGTCGGGCGTTCTTGGCGGGACACAATCGTTGCACACCAATTCGATGGACGAAACGCTGGCTCTGCCGTCGGAGAAAGCGGTGACAATCGCTCTTCGCACGCAGCAGATTATCGCCCGCGAAACCGGCGTGGCCAACACTGCCGATCCGCTGGCCGGGTCGTATTTCATTGAGTCTCTTACCGATCAAATGGAAGCTGAGGCCGAGAAGTACTTTGAGGAAATAGATCGACGCGGCGGTGTTGTTACCTGCATCGAGGAGGGATACCTTCAGCGCGAAATCGCCGGGGCTGCCTACAGCTATCAAAAGGAAATTGAGAAGCAGGAACGGGTGATTGTTGGTGTCAATGATTATGTGATGGAAGGCGAAGAGATTGACATCCCGGTTCTCAGGATCGACCAACAGATTGAGCAAGACCAGGTCGCCTTTGTCAAGAAAGTCAAAGCCGAACGTGACAACGCAAAAGTACAGGCAACGCTGAACCATCTTCGCGAGGTCGCTCAGGGTGATGGTAATACGTTTGAAGCCATCTTGGAATGCTCACGAGTTTACGTATCGGTGGGCGAGATGTGCGATGTTCTCCGCGAAGTCTGGGGTGAACATGTTGAATCACAATCGGCAATGCAGGTGTCGTAACAGGTGAAGATGTGAAATCAAATCGACTCAAGCATTATGATTACTCACAAGAGCACGTACATTATTTCGTGACTATGAGGTTCAGACGACAAATGGATTCACTCGTGATTGGCCCTCTTTTTGAAATCTTGTTTGGTCTATTCGACGAGACTAGCTTTGAATGCAAAGCGCTTGTGATAATGCCCGATCATGTACATTTGCTGACAGTGAAGAATGACGATTCTGAACAGACTCTCGGTGATCTCGTCTGCATCTTAAAGTCAAAGTCGCTACACGTTCTGAAGAAACGTGGTTTTATCGCTTCGTCATTCTGGCAAAAAGGTTACTATGAACACGTAATCAGGAATGAGCGTGACTACATTGAAAAGGCGAAATATCTGATTGGCAATCCCATACAGGCGGGGCTTGCTTGTACGGATGAAGATTATCGGTATCTTTATATAAGTTTGGACAAAGACGGGGCGACACAAGGCCGCCCCCTACGCGGTGAGGAGACACAAGGCCGCTCCCTACGCGGTGAGGAGGCGGTATCGGGTAAGTGATTAGGGTATATCCCTTTTATCGCGTAGCGGCGGGGCTTGTCTCCGCCGACAGTTCACCATAAATTGAGAACCTTAGGAAGCGAAGATACGCATGGCAAAAAAAATCAGAGTACTACTGGCTAAGCCGGGTTTGGACGGGCACGACCGCGGGATCAAAGTGATCGCGGCCGCCTTTCGTGACGCTGGCATGGAAGTGATCTACACCGGGTTGAGACAGACACCTCCGATGATCGTCGAGGCGGCTATTCAGGAGGATGTCGATGCGATCGGAATTTCGATCCTCTCCGGTGCGCACATGACGCTCTTCCCGGCGATCCTTGAGGAGATGAAAGCCAAAGGCGCCGACGATATGATACTGTTCGGCGGAGGTATCATCCCCGACGACGACAAAGAGCAACTTGAGAAGATGGGTGTGGCGAAGATATTTACGCCGGGCGCATCAACGGAGGCGTCAATTGAGTTCCTTCGGAAAGCGGCCACTGAGAGACAGTCAGACGAAGAAATAATGTAGCTAACAATAAGTGACAATAACTATATCTTAAAGCACCGGAGGAACCATGGAAAAGAACGTTGATCCACGGCAGCAGGAAGTCAGGGATTTGGTCAAGGTATTTGCGAAAAAAGAAATCCTTCCGCGCTCGGAAGAGCTGGATCGTATGGCCGAACCACGCAAATTCCCCAGAGATGTGTACGGAAAACTGGGTGAAGCTGGTTTTATTGGATACTGTATGCCTAAAGATTTGGGCGGCGGTGGAAATTCGCATCTTGAGTTCATCACGCTCGTCGAAGAGCTGTGCTATTACGATGCCGGCGTTGGTCTGCTGTGTGCCGTAGGTGAACTGGCGACGCAGCCGATTATGAATTTTGCAAACGACGAACTGAAAAAGAAGTATGTGCCCGACTGCGCCAGCGGCAAGAGGGTTCCGGCTTTTGTGCTGACTGAACCGAATGCCGGCTCCGATGCGGCCAACCAGTCCACCGAAGCGGTTGAAGACGGTGATCAATTTATTATCAACGGCGAGAAGATTTTCATCATGCATGGTGACGCTGCCGATATTGGTGTGGTCTTTTGTAAGGTGAAGGACAAACCGAAACTTTCAGCCATCATCGTCGATACCGATCAGCCCGGCTGGGAACCGCGAACGTTGAAGCACAAGATGGGAATGAGAGCGGCCACCACAGGCGGCATCATTCTGAAAGACGTGAAGGCTCCCAAGGCGAACTTAGTAGGTGAATTCGGCAAGGGTTTCCGCTATGCGATGGGTACGCTTGACTCGGCCCGTATCGGTGTGGCCGCGCAGGGACTCGGTATCGCGCAGCGCGCGCTTGATGAGTCTGTTGCCTACGCCAAGAAACGTGTCCAGTTTGGCGCTCCGATTGCCAAGCTGCAGGCGATCCAGTGGATGATTGCCGATATGGCGACCCGTCTTGAGGCCGCTCGCGGTATGACCTACAAAGCTGCTCTGTTGCAGGACCGTGGCGAGAAGATTTCACTTATCGCGTCAATGGCCAAGCTGTACTCATCCGAGGTTGCCAACTTCTGTGTTGATCGTGCCATGCAGATTCATGGCGGCTACGGATATATTGGTGAGTTCTCGATCATCGAGAAATTGTATCGCGATCAGCGCGTTTTGGAAATCTACGAAGGCACTTCCGAAGTTCAACGCCTGGTGATTGCGGGTAACGTTATCGGTCGCTGATGAAATTCGGACAGTTTGAAATTGATACCTTCGTCGAGCAGGAATTCCGGCTCGACGGAGGTTCTATGTTCGGAGTTATTCCGCGCATGATGTGGCAGAAGATGATCCCGCCCGATGAGAACAATCTGATTCCGATGCGAACGAATCTGTTTGTCCTGACGGCTCACGGCAAGAAAATGATCTTTGATGCCGGTTTGGGTGATTCACTCTCCAAGCGTGAACAAAGAATCTATGGTACCGATGGAGTATCGTCGATGGAATCGGGGTTGGCATCGCTGGGGCTATCGGTTGACAGTATCGACTACGTTATCCTGACCCATCTGCATACCGATCATGCCGGTGGTGCTGTTCGGCTCGACGATGGCCAGTTTGTGCCTCGCTTTCCCAACGCTACCATAATTGCCGACAAGACGGAATGGCAGGTCGCGATGAATCCGAACGAACGAACCGCCGCCGTTTATGTTCCCGAGCGATACCAGGCCCTGAAAGATTCTGGTCGGTTGGAACTGATCGATGGCAACACGGAACTATTTTCCGGTATTCGTGCCGTTCACACCGGTGGACATACCGAGGGGCATTTTGGGTTGGAGATGGAATCGGATGGACAGAAGGTCTTTTATTACGCGGATATTTTCTGCATGGCTGCACATATGAGAGTGCCGTTTGTTCCTGCGACCGATCTTTATCCATTGGAGACGATGGAAGCCAAGCGAAAGGCGCTGCCGAAAATCATGGCGGATAACGTTGTTGTCGCTTTTGATCACGATATGACAATGCCGTTTGCTCGTGTAAGCGAAGTAGATGGAAAGATAATTGTCCAACCTGTGGTAGTTTGAAGTTGATGGAATGAGCAGGAGAATCCCACGCCGACGATTGAGAAAATGAAAGGTCCGGCACAATGTCGCTTGAAGAAAAACTGAACCAGCTCGAACAGATGCGGGCCAAGGCCTCGCTCGGCGGTGGCGAAAAGCGGATTGACGCGCAGCACAAGAAAGGCAAGCTGACCGCTCGCGAACGAATAGAATTACTGGTCGATCCAAACTCGTTCGAAGAGTTCGATCCTTTCGTCACGCACCGGTCATCCGATTTTGGTCTGGCGGAGAAGAAAATCTTAGGCGATGGTGTTGTTACCGGTTGTGGGAAAATCAACGGACGTATCACCTATATCTTCTCGCAGGATTTCACGGTTTTTGGCGGATCTCTCTCTGAAGCGCACGCCGAGAAGATTTGTAAGATCATGCATATGGCTATGAAAGTAGGCGCACCGGTTGTCGGTCTCAATGATTCGGGCGGGGCACGTATTCAGGAGGGTGTGGTGTCGCTCGGTGGCTATGCCGATATTTTCCTGCTCAATACGCTGGCCTCCGGTGTTGTTCCGCAGTTGTCCGCTATACTCGGACCATGCGCCGGTGGGGCCGTCTATAGTCCGGCTATTACCGATTTCGTTTTCATGACCAAAGGTACATCGTACATGTTTGTCACCGGACCCAACGTTGTCAAGACCGTTACCCACGAGAATGTAACGTCTGAAGAATTGGGCGGAGCCGATGTGCACGCATCGAAATCGGGCGTGGCACACTTTGCGTGTGAAAACGAGGCTGACACGATTGCCAAATTGAAACGACTGTTGAGCTACGTGCCACAGAACAACTGCGAAGATCCCCCTATGGCAGAGTGCACCGATCCGCTTGATCGCGAGGACGATGAACTCAATCATATCGTTCCTGAAAGTGCCAACCAGCCATACGATATCAGGGACGTCATAAATCGCGTCGTTGATGTTGGGTCGTTCTTTGAGGTTCACGAGGATTTCGCACAGAACATTGTGGTTGGTTTCGCGCGCATCGGTGGTCGTTCTATCGGTGTGATAGCCAATCAACCGGCGGTGATGGCGGGTGTGCTTGATATCACTTCATCAGCGAAGGGCGCTCGATTCATTCGTTTCTGTGATGCCTTCAATATTCCCCTGCTGACCTTCGAGGACGTGCCAGGATTTCTGCCCGGTATTGATCAGGAACATGGAGGAATTATCAAGAACGGTGCTAAACTGCTCTATGCCTATTGCGAGGCTACCGTCCCGAAAGTTACGATCATCACGCGCAAGGCGTATGGTGGCGCTTATGACGTTATGAATTCCAAGCATGTCCGCGGTGACATGAACTACGCCTGGCCGACCGCCGAAGTTGCGGTTATGGGTTCCAAAGGTGCGGCTGAGATTATTTTCAAACGCGACATCGCTGAGGCCGATGACCCCAAAGCCGAACTGGCTAAGCGAACCGAAGATTACCGCAAGATGTTTGCCAATCCGTACACGGCGGCGGCGCGCGGGTATGTTGACGATGTGATCGAACCGAAAACGACTCGCCAGCGGGTGGTACGCGCTTTTGAGATGCTGGCCACGAAAAAAGACTCCAACCCACCAAAGAAGCACGGGAATATTCCGTTGTAAGATTAGATCGAGCCTATGACGCAGAAAATCACAAAAATACTGGTAGCAAATCGCGGTGAGATTGCTGTGCGGATCATGCGGGCCTGCCGCGACATGGATATCCGCTCGGTCGCTGTCTTCTCCGACTGCGACGCCGGCGCCTATCATGTTCGTATGGCCGATGAAGCGTATCATATCGGACCTTCGCCATCGACCGAAAGTTATCTCGTCCAGGACAAGTTGATAGAAGTAGCAAAGAAAATTGGCGCTGATGCTATCCATCCCGGTTACGGATTTCTTGCCGAGAATGCGACGTTTGCCAAACGCTGTGTCGATGAGGGCATCATTTTCATTGGCCCGAAGGCGGAGACAATTACAACGCTTGGGGACAAACTTCAGGCGCGAAAGGCCGCTTTAGAATCCGGGTTGCCGGTAGTGCCCGGCGAACAGCTTGATGATGACAACTTGAACGATGCTTTGGAAAAGGCTCATACGGTGGGCTTCCCGGTCTTGATCAAAGCGGCGGCCGGTGGTGGTGGTAAAGGTATGCGGGTTGTGTACTCGCCTGATGATTTTGAGGAAGCTCTGAGGTCGGCGGGGAACGAGGCTGGTTCCGCGTTTGGTGACAGCCGCGTCTTTATCGAAAAGTACCTCGAACGACCGCGCCATATTGAGTTTCAGATACTGTGCGATCAGCATGGTAACGCTGTCCATCTGGGCGAGCGGGAATGTTCGATTCAACGACGGCACCAGAAACTGATCGAAGAGTCACCGTCGCCGGTCATAACCGAAGCGATGCGGAAGAAAATGGGTGCCGCAGCGGTCAACATAGCGCAAAAAACCGGATATGTCGGAGCCGGAACAGTTGAGTTCATGTTTGTCGAACCGGATCAATTCTATTTCCTCGAAGTCAATACGCGTCTGCAGGTCGAGCATCCTGTTACGGAGATGGTGACCGGTTTGGACCTCGTCAAAGAACAGATCGCCATTGCCGAGGGGGTAGAGTTGAGTTTTGGTCAAGATGATCTGTCTATAGTTGGTCATGCGATCGAGTATCGTATATGTGCGGAGAATCCCGAAGAGAACTTCATGCCATCGACCGGCGTACTCAAAAATTATCGCCTACCGGCTGGACCGGGGGTGCGGGTTGATTCCGGGGTTGTCATATTTTCTGAAGTGCCGATCTACTACGACCCGCTGATCGCAAAACTGATCGTGTGGGGGAAGGACCGCAACGAGGCGATCAGCCGCGGTCGCCGTGCTCTGGAAGAGTACCGCGTTTCCGGCGTCGATACGACCATCGGTTTTCATCGCGTCCTGATGGACAACGAGACGTTCATCCGCGGCGATTTGTCAACGAAGTTCCTCGAAGAAGAATACCCCGAGCATCGGTACAGTCGTCTTAACAACACCTATCGGGAAGCAGCCGCGATTGCCGCAGCGTTGCACTCGTTTACGACACAACGTAAGATTCGTCTGGCATCGTCGGCGCCGAAGAATCAACAAACCTCGGCCTGGCAGGCACGTCACCGTCGCGACAACCTTCGTTCGTTCGGGGGGGATAGGTGATGTCTCGATTTTTGGTCAGGATTGAATCGGAAGAGTATGATATCGGTCTGGAGTATCGTTCCGAGAAATACTACGCAACGTTGAACGGACGCGAGGTGGAAGTTTCGTTCCATCGGTTGGGTGAAAGCAGGGCGCTTCTGTTGATCGACGGCGCCAGTTATGAGATTGATGTTCGCGCCAATGGTTTTGATAATCGCAAGGCCGTCTTCATGAAGGGGATGGAGATTCCGACCGAAGTTGAAGACTATAACCTTGCCCAGTTACGCAAGCGAGCCGGGATAACATCGGAAGCGTCGGTTGAGAAAGTTGTGAAGGCATCAATGCCGGGCATGGTTGTTGAGGTCAGGGTCAAGCCGGGTGATGCCGTGACCGCAGGCGATCCGCTTCTTGTTATCGAGGCGATGAAGATGGAGAATGTAATCAAAGCGACCAGTAATGGAGCGGTTAAAGATGTCAGCGTTGCTGCAGGTAATTCGGTTGATAAAGGTGACAAGTTGCTGGAGTTGGAATAGGTGACGCAGAAAAGCAAGAAGACAACTTCCGGAATCGACGTCCCAGCCGTCTTGCCCGATTCATCATCGCGTCATGACGGTGCTGCACCACTTCCCGGAGAGTATCCATTTACGAGGGGCATTTATCCCGACATGTATCGAGGTCGTCTCTGGACGATGCGTCAGTATGCCGGCTTTGGTACCGCCTCCGAAACGAACAAACGCTTTCGCTACCTGCTGGATC
>DAOWIM010000091.1 GCA_030640905.1 bacterium | reverse complement strand
ACCGGCTACGGCGCTACTCTCAACGAGGAGATTGTTCGCCTGACATGCCATGGACTTTTGCATCTGTTTGGATATGACCACAAGAGGAAAGCCGAGACTGTGTTGATGCAGGAGAAAGAGCGACTCTATTTGAACCGTCTGGCCGGGAGCCGATGACGATGCATGAGTTTATTGCCTTTCTTACAATCGTTGCCAGCTACCTCGTCGGATACATAATCTCGCTCTATTCGCTGGCGGTTTATATCGATCCCGACGAAGTAGAGAATCTGTTTCCATCGGTGTCAAGATCGCGCCGTGCCTTCCTAAAACGTCTGGTCGACGATCCTCGAGCGTTTACGCAGGTCGCGGTTATTTTCAAGTCTGTGATCCTGATTCTCACGACCTTGCTTGCGGTTATGTTGTTTGACAGCATTGCCGCCGCCGTGGGGTTGAGCCGACCCGCGGTCTATCTGCCGGGTTTGATCGGATTGTGGCTCGTCTACATTGTCTCTATCGAATTCCTGCCGCGGCGTTATGCCCGGAAAGCAGTCAACCTTCAGATGACACGCTATATCTGGATCATCTCCACGCTGTATGTCCTTTTCTCGCCGTTGGTCAGGCTCTACACGCGCGGCCTCAAGAGTGGTCCGGCTGAGAAGCAAGTCACCGAAGAGGAGAAGGAAGAGATTGTTGAGCGGGCGATTGAGACTCTGGCCGAGGAGGCCGGTATCGGTGAGGCGATTGTCGAGGATGACGAGAAAGAAATGATTGGCCAGATATTCCTCCTGGATCAGACGGTCGTCCGCGAGATCATGATTCCCCGGATGGATATAGTCGGTGTCAACAAGCAGATGAGCTTTCGGGACATCAAGGAGTTGGTGCGTGGAGACGGGCATTCACGGTACCCGGTCTATGATGAGTCGATTGATCGCGTGATTGGTCTTCTCTATGTGAAGGACCTTTTCAACAGGATGCCGGAGCCGGGAGAGGAATTTGAGATAATAACTTATCTGCGCAAGCCGTACTTCGTTCCCGAGACCAAGATCATCGGAGAACTTCTAGGCGAGTTCAAGGCCCGGAAGTTACATATCGCCATCGTTGCGGACGAGTATGGCGGTGTGGCCGGTCTGGTGACGCTTGAAGATATCATTGAGGAGATTTTCGGGGAGATTCAGGATGAGCACGATCTTGAGGAAGCCGATATCAGGTCACTTGACGATGGGCGCTATCTAGTCAACGCTTCGCTGCTGATGGAAAAACTCCAGGATTTCTTTGATACCGAACACGATCTGGGCGACTACGATACGGTCGGTGGTCTGATTTATGATCTGGTTGGTTCGGTTCCCGACGAGGGACGCAAGGTTCTATGGCACAATTTTGAGTTTGAGGTCGACAGGGTCTCTGGGCAACGAATCCTCTATGTTAAAGTGGCAATCAAGTCGTAAGGGTGGCCGGCGTATTTCTGATTGAGGGCAACGCGATTTCATAGAGGCACCGGAAGTCGGGAAGCTCTTTGAAGTTGGCAGCCGCTGATTCGTGAATTTCAATAATCTGGTATTCCAACTGACCACAGTTAATCATTACATGGGGGATGTTGCACCGGGCGCATAGCTCGACCAGTCGGTACAGTTCCATTTTTCCGGTAAACTTGGCATCGCAGACAACCAGATCGGCCAGCTTGTCGATATCTTTCGGGATATTGTCGATGTTGTCGGTAGCAATCAGGGTGACGTGTCTCTGACAGGCCTCGGCATGGTATTTCTTGATTATCGTCTTCTCGAGGCTGAAGATCATTACCCGCAGTTCGGTGTCGTGTTCAATTGTGACCGGTTGCGGTTTTTCCGAGGTGATCGGCAGCGAGAGGGTGAAGTTTGTGCCTATCTCTGGAATCGACTTGACAGTCAGATCGCCACCGTGCTCGCGTGCAATATTTCGACAGATCGGCAGGCCCATCCCTGTTCCGGTAATTTCGTCCTTGCCCCAGACGCCCTTGGTGGAATAGAAAGGATCAAATATCTTTGACTGCACCTCTTCGAGTATACCGTGACCACTATCGGAGACGCGCAGCAAAACCCAGCCATTGTTTTCCATCAGGGAGACTGTGATGACACCGTTCGCTCCAATCGCGTGCTGAGCGTTTATCAGCAAGTTGAGTAACAGTTGCTGTATCTTGGAGACAGAGATCGGCAGCTTTGGTATTGGCTCGAAATAGGTGGCGATTTCAATGGCGTTGGTTTTCATCTCCTTCTCTACCAGATTCAGTGATTTCAGGACGATAGCCTCAAGATCTTCGTCCGTGACATCTTCCGGTTGGGCTTTGGAGTAAGTAAGCAGCGACATGGCAACATCGTTGGCCCGTTCTCCCATGTGGATGATCTGCTCCAGTGTCTCTCTTGCAAGTTCATGACCGCCTTCGTTGTCGATATCGTCAAGAGCATACGAGGCATTTCCGATTATCCCGCCAAGGTAGTTTTTGAATTCGTGCGCCACACCGGCGGCAAGCGTTCCTATCGCGGAAAGCTTGTCGGCCTCGGCCAATTTTTGCTGGGTATGAAGTTCGGTGGTGATATCCTCTCCAATCGACAGATAGCTTGAGGTCTTTCCGGCATCGTCCAGAATCGGGGTGAAGGTCTTGCGCTCCCAGTACTCCTGACCGTCCTTACGTTGGGTGTGGAGATTGCCGCTCCAGGTTTTGCCGGTGGCCAGTCTGTCCCAGACTTTTTTGTAGAACAAATTGGTATTGCCTACCGGTTGGATTGCCTTCACTGATCGTCCAATTGCCTCAGTAATGGAATATCCAGCAACCCGGCAGAATTGCGGGTTTACATATTCGATAGTTCCATCAATGTCCATGATGCAAACAGTGTTGGCCGATTGAGCGACGACGGTAGATATCTTCTTCATCTTCCGGCTCGTGTTGACAGCCTCAGTAGTGCCGCGGAAGAACGATTGGACCATGCCGGTGCGGTTATCAGAGACAGTCGAGCTTATTTCGGCAATGATTGCGGCACCATCCGATTTCAACATAGGAGAGCCCCATTGTTTCGATCCCTGGTTCCGCAGGGACTGCAAGGTTGTCTGTAGTATTTCAGAATTGCTTTCTGCGAACAGGTCCGAGAGATTCAGAGAGAGCAGGAACTGATGATCGTAACCCAGAAGATTGCCGGCGGCGATATTGGCCTCGACAATCTGACCGTCCAGAGTGTGCAGCAGGATTGCTTCGGGGGATTTGTGAAACAGTCGCTGGAAACGGTCCTCACTTCGCTGGGAAGCCAAGCTGGATTCCCGTGCGGCTTTCTGCCGCTGGTATAGGACCGTCAGGGTGAAGGCAAGCAGGATAGTCCACACCGACGTAACCGACCAGAATATCCAGCGCACCTGGGCAACGTCACTATGAATATGATTTCTAATGGGGGCGTTGAGCGCTTTGCAGAGATCGCTTAGCTCGGAGTGGGCCCGATCAAATTCTTCATCAAGGTCTGACCCGATACCAGCCGCCCGAAAATCCGCCACTCGAACCGAGGCCAGATGTTCAAAACGATCCAGCGCCGCCTCCACTTGAGCGATCAGCCGATTATTCTCCTCCCAGGAACCGCCATATTCCTGCTGATGATACGCGATTCCATGATCCCGTATCACCAGTACTTCTTCTCTAGCCGCAGCCAGACCCGCGATGAAATCGTCCAGCGTAAGGGTCGTGTCACCCGCGAGATACTCTTCGAACCACAGGTGGCTTTGCATGATCTTCGTCTGAACAGCGTAATTGGCTTCGATCAGAGACAAGTTATCCAGCAGTATCTGTTCGTTCTTACTGAAGGACCACCAGATAAGAACGGCCGAAACGATCCCCCATACCATTACCACCGGGAAAGCCCAGAATGATGCCAGCCCTTTGCCCTTCTCAGATAGTGTCTTTTTTTCTGACAGTGTCGGTATACTCACTTGGTATATCGCCCCATATCAAACTTCTCGTACCGACTGTATGGCCGGTCAGATTGTTCACAACTTGTTGCTGAGCCCTGGTGCCGTTTCCCCGATAATCAATAAGTTAGCCCATCTCTTAGTATATCGACTATTCCACTGATCTGCTTAGAGTACAGGTAAGCGTTTGAGTGTAAAGTGGTTGCGGCGCCAGTCAGGAGTACTGGCGCAAGAAAGTGGACCGCTGGTATCGCTATCCGGCGCCGGAGAGCCAGAAGTAGAACAGCGCCCAGATGATCAGGGTGAAGAGGATGCCGCTTAAGAAGCCGATTCGGAAATTGTTCAGGTTGGCAAACAGTTTTTTCTTTTTCTTGGACAGGTCGGCGTGACAGTGTTTGCACCGAGTGGCTTCCTCCGCAATAGTCTCAAAACAATATGGGCACTTGCTCTGTTTTCTGGCAACAGTCATCGAATAGAACCCCTGTTGAGAAGACTACTCATCGGTTACATCCGCTCCAGTACGTACACGGTGTGCCCGCCTCTGTGCGGTATTGCCGCCTCTGTGCGGTATTGCCGCCTGTGTGGGGAGTTGCCGCCTGTGTGGGGAGTTGGTGCAGCGTTTACTCCTGCTCACCGGTTTCGCCGGATGATGACTCAAAGCCGATAGTCTTGTTCGATGGGTCCGGAGAGCCGTGCAGCTTGATTTCACCGAACTTCTTCTCAAATTTTTCAATATTGTCTGCCAGAGCCTTGTGCAGGAACTTTGCGTGCATCGGTGTCATGATAACACGGGTTAAGACCTTTGCCTTGGGCATTCGCGGCATGATGCGGGCAAAGTCGATTATGATTTCGGTCGGCGAGTGGATCAGCATGGCGAGGTTGGCGTAGATACCTTCGGCTTCCTTTTCGCCCAGTTCAATATTGATCGGCTGACGCTGGGGGGGCTGGTTCTGATTCATGTTTTCATCCTCTGCTGTGCAGTTGAGATTGATTCCATATTCTTCGCTTGTATGAGCAGTTACATTGTAATATATTCACGGCTCAAGTCAACCTTTAGGAGGTAAAGTCGGCGGGCCTCCCGCCGGAGTATGATGCAACTGGATTCCGAACGCATCAGAGCGATCACCGATCGTATCGGTCAGGCCAGAGTTCTTATTCTGGGCGACATAATGCTTGATGAGTACCTGATCGGGCAGGTGAACCGGATTTCTCCTGAAGCCCCGGTGCCGGTGGTCGAGATTCAGTCGGACCGACTGCTCCTTGGCGGCGCGGCCAATGTTGCGGCCAATATCCGTACTCTTGGCGATGAGCCGATTCTGGTGGGGACAGTGGGAGAGGATGAAGCCTCCATCAAGGTCAGTCAACTGCTAAAGAAAAAATCGATCTCCGCAGATCACCTTGTCAACGACAGTTCGCGGCGAACCTCTATTAAGACGAGAATTATTGCGCACGGTCAGCAGGTGGTGCGGACCGATCGCGAGGATAGACACGAGCTGGACGAGCCGACCTGGAAAAAGTGTTGGCCCGTTTTGAAGCTGTCGCCGATGACATCAAAGCGGTCATAATTTCCGATTATGGTAAAGGTGTCATTTGTCTGCCGCTGTTAGATCGCGTTATTGACCTATGCCGCCGTAAAGAGATTTTTGTCGCAGTCGATCCTAAGGAGACACATTTCCACAACTACCGGAAAGTGTCGTTGATTACACCGAACCACCATGAGGCCGGTTTTGCATACGGGCGGCGGATTGTCAATGAAACTGATTTGCTTGATGTCGGCCACGGGCTTCTGCGCAAGCTTGAGGCTGAGTCGATCCTGATCACACGTGGCGCTGATGGTATGTCGCTGTTCCAAACCGGCGCTGACCCGACCCACATCCCGACTTTTGCCCGGCAGGTCTTTGATGTTACGGGGGCGGGCGACACGGTTATTGCTTCGTTTGTCTCGGCGATGTGCGCCGGGGCCAATCTTGTCGAAGCGGCTGTTATTGCCAATGCCGGAGCTGGTGTGACAGTCAAGGAAATCGGAACTGCAACCGTCAGCGGCAAGGAACTGCGACGCGAGCTGGAGCGCAATATCCGCAACGGCAATCTGGCCTCGGCTGTTTCCGCCAACAACTCCTGAGTCATGCTTGTGACCCGACTGCTGCTCTCGCTGTTAATCTTTCTGGTCGCGCGTCAGACCGCCCTTGCTAACGACCCAATTTTTACATTCAATCCCGGCAACAGTGTCACCATTGATATCATAGAACGGAAAACAACTTCCCACATGTCCGACAGCACGGCCCTATTTTCGGTTGGTAGTGAGGCTGTCGCCTCCCTGAGAATTGTCAAGACTGACCGAGGTTACCGGGTAACAGATTCGCTTCTGGATTTTGTCCTGTCTTTCGGCTCCGACTCTCCTCCCACGCGACTGAAAGAAGCTTTCCATACGAGTGTGGTCGTGTTGGAACTCGACAGTGTCGGACTGGCTCAGGAAATCGCGGAGGCCGACTCCTCCCTAAATCGTCTCGACACGACTATCGGTCAAGGGTGGACTTCGATTATGCAGAAGGCTCGGGGAGGTAGTGGCGAGAAGACTCGGAAAGCCAAACAATGGAACCGACGGCTGCAGCCGTTGCTGGGGAAGTTGGTTGAGGTGGGAGTATATT
>DAOWIM010000040.1 GCA_030640905.1 bacterium | reverse complement strand
GGTCTCAATGTCGAGTGGCTGAAACCTGAAGATATTCCACAGTATGCCCCCCATGTTTCTCTCGATGGCATCCAGGCGGCCACTTTCTGTCGCGATGACGGTCTGGGTGACCCTCATGAGTTCCTCACCGGCTACGAAAAGGCAGCTCGTCGGCTTGGCCTTGAGATTGAATTTGAAACCGAGGTAACCGGCATTGAAACCGAGTCAGGCAAGATCAGCACAGTCCGTACGGCGAAGGGAGATATCAGCACGCCTCTGGTTATCAACTGCGCCGGTCCCCAGGCAGTCCTGATTGGCGAAATGGTGGGAGCTGAGGTTCGAGTCGAGCCAATCCGCCGACAGATTGTCACCACCGGCGAACTGGATTTTCTGCGGCCCTATTTCCCGATGGTGGTCGATGTTAAATCGGGACTCTACTGCCACAAGGAATCCAAAGGCATGCTGCTTGGCTGGGCAGACAAGAACGTCGAACGATCGTTTGACACGTCAATCGACCCGGACTACACCGACACCATTCTTGAAAAAGCGTTGGACCGTATCCCGCAACTTGAGACGGCAGAAATCGCCAACCAGTGGGCCGGACTCTACGAAACGACGCCCGATCACCGTGCCATCATTGGCTGGGAACCATCGGTCAAAGGGATGTTCCACGTTGTTGGATTTTCAGGGCATGGTTTCATGCACACCCCGGCTGCAGGTATTGTCGCCGCTGAGATCATTACCGGCAAGGAACCGTCGCTGGATATCTCCTCGCTTGCCCCGCACCGGTTTGTCACAGGTGTTCAGGCTGAAGAAACAAATGTAATCTGAGTCGGAACCGCCCCCGCCAGACACGCCTTACAGTTCGATTGTCATTCCATCCTCAGCAATCAGCAGATTGCCAAGACCGTATTTTTCGGACAGCACTTTGATCTGTTCGATCTCATCGGCACTACCCAGATGTGATATGAGATAGCGACCCACCGAGATTTCCTGAGCAAACTCAAAGAACTGATCCAAGTCGACATGAGTCGACTCCAGAACGACAAGCGAATGACCATCCAGATGATTCTTGATATCGTCAAAAGTGCCAATATCGGCAGAGTAGAATATCGTCTGGTCCCCGACCTCAATCCTAAGAGAGTAACACTGCATCTCATTCGGCAGGTTCAGTTTCTCAATTAGATCGGCATATCCTTTCAAGTGATTGTTCGCCACGGCCTTCACGCTGATATCATCCTCGAAACTAAAATCATCCTCGTAGCCAACGAACCTGACCTCAAACGGTAGCTTCTCGGCAATCAAGTAGGTCGCGTTCATATACGCCCGGAAAGGTTCGACAAACTCCGAGGGCAGGTAGAGGTCCAGAGGTTCCTCCCGGCCAGACAGATAGATCAACTGGATAAACAGCGGCAGCTCGCAACAGTGATCGGGGTGACTGTGGCTGACAAGAATCCGTTTGACAGCCAGCGGATCGAGGCCTCGTTTCAAGAACGACGAAGTCACGCCTCCGCCACAATCGATCAGGCTCAGGCTCTCCCCCGCCTTGAGAACGTATCCGGCGGTCGCTCGATCTGCCTGAGGGAAACCCGATGATGACCCCAGTACGATAAACTCGTTTTTTGTGGTTATCATATGATCAGCTCTGGAACAATCAATTGAACAATTTGCCTATACGGTCAAGCGCTTCTTTGCAGTCGGCGCCGGTGACATGGGTGAGAATATAGGTGATTGAGGCTTGCATTTCAAGTTGTGGGGACGCGCAGACCACATGATCCCAGCCGCACAAAAAAAGGGCCGCCATTTGGCGACCCTGATTCGGCACTTGAGCTTTTCCTACTCGGCGAGCGTTACGTTTGCCGCACGCAAACCTTGATCAGAGTTGGCCAGCTCAAAAAAGACCTTTTGTCCCTCACGCAGTGTCTTGAAGCCGTCCATCTTGATGGCAGTGTAGTGAACATACACGTCTTCGGCCTTTTCACCACTGATGAAGCCCCAGCCTTTGTAATCATTGAAGTACTTAACGACACCTTCGGACATTAACATTCCTCCATGAAACTGTCGATGATCCTTACGCATACTCATTATACGTACATCCCCCTCAGATGCCAACAATTACTTCTGAATTTTCTTAGAATGTGAGAATTATTTTGTCGGCCAGAGTCATCGCCAGACCGGAGAGAATCGGGACGGTAACATTGTCGTCGATTCCAAGAGGTAGAGCTTCAACAAAAGCAGCAACTACGGCCCCCAACAGACTGACGTACAACGCGATATCAGGAATCAGCACGGCAACAATCAGACAGCTGAAAAGGCATGCAACAGATCCCTCGATTGATTTTCCCCGAAACCACTTGTGTCGACCAACCTTGCGACCAATAAGCGCCGCGAAAGTGTCACCGACTATTATAAACGCAAGGGCCCCAATCACAATCGGCTTGTCATATAAAGCGACGGTTAAGCACACAGTAGTCAGAATGTAGGTGGCTCCGGTAAAATCGCCTGCGTTCTCATGGCCGCGCACAATCGGAGAAATCAGTCTGCTTGCAAATCGATTCCAGAAGGCCCAACGTCGCAGACGGGAAATATCGATCAGGATCATCAAGCAGGTAATCGGAACCATCAGGGCCAGCATCGTGCTCCGGTCCAACTGAAGCAAATAGTATCCAGCCGGAATAACAAGCGCACCCATGTGAGTGGCTTTACGAAGCAATTCATTCTGAAATGAAATCTGGCCGGAATCAGATGGAGACTGACTGGCTATCATTCTTCCTTGTCTCGATATTTTTTCAACTCTCGGTCCGGGTATGGTCGCAGATGGATAGGGTTTGGTTCTTCGACTACCCATGCGTCAAACTCAGCGTAGATGCTATCCCGAAACGCCTCCTTGACTTCCACTACGTGTTCCCGCTTGAGGTGTCCGATGATGCTTCGTCTGGCTTCCGAATATGGAACAGCTTCACGCCGTTCCAGCACCTTGATGACATGATAGCCGTATTTTGTCTTGACCGGCGCCGAAACCTCTCCGACTGGTGTCATCAAAGCAGCATGGTAGAACTCCTCAGACATTTCCCCCGGTCCTATCTGTCCCAGATCGGCCAATTGCCGCCGCAGGTGCTTTTCACCCGGATAGTACTCTTCAGCCAGTTCGAGAAAATCGAGCCCTGAGTTTGCCTGATCACGAAGGAATTCTCCGGTTGCTTTATCCGGTACAATTATGTGTTGAAGAGTCATCGGTTTTTCGACGGTGTAATCCTCAATACGTTGGTCGAAATAGAACTTCACCATAGACTCATCCGGCTCCCACCCCGGATCAAACATACCTTTTATGACAAGGCCTTTGCAGTAGTGATACCTCAGTGATTGTTCCTCCGCAATCATGCTGGGCAGAGTATCGACTTTGTACTTTCGGGCTGCTTGAACAATAATGAACCGTTCGGCAACCTCCCGAAGCATTTCTTTCTTCATCTCCGCAGTAGTGCTCTCAACCTTATATTTGCCTCGATATTTCTCCTCTAACCCCCTGATATCGTTGACGCTGATCGTGTCCAGTCCGTTAAGAACGGCAGCCCACTCCTTCCGATCCAGATAGTACATATGTTTGTCGAGAATATTTTCGTTGAAATCCAAGTTGATCTCATTTTTAAGCGAATCCATAATTGCGGCGCCCAGGACATTGGTTTGCATAGTCCTAACATTCGCTTCGGCCGCCCACCAGAATCGATCCAGAGGCATCAACCCCGCCGGCACTCGATCCTCCACATATATTATGTGCCAGCCGTCTTTGTCGCGATATGGTTCAGAGATGTCGCCCGGCTGCATTGAAAAGGCAAGAGAGTCAAAGGGATCGTAATACTCACCACGCGTGGCCCAACCTATCATCCCGCCATTGGGTTGAGTATCGGCATCGTGGGAATATTCCCCAGCCACAACCGTAAAAGAATCCGGTACGACAATCATCTCGCGTATTTTGTATGCCCAGTCACGCACTTCCTGCTCCAGTTGTTCGTCGGTAAGTGACCGATAATGAAGAGAATCAGGACCGCGTTTGAAATGTTCGGGCACGATGAATATGTGGTACAGAAAAACGTAGTCATCAACCATGAAGAGTTCAGGCGATTTTTCCATCGCATCGTACACTTCCTGTGAATCAACGGTAACCTGACGGTAAACAGCTTCCTCGAAGAAGCCCTTGATCAGAGTATTCCGCAGACGAAGCTTATACAGGCGGCTCTCCGAGTAGTGGTCCTCCAGCCTCACCTGGCTGGCCTTAAGACCACAGAGCGTATCAACAACAAGGCTGTCAATTATCCCCTTCACCACCTGAGACTCAAGAAGTCCGCCGCGGGAGAGAAAATTGGTTGTTAACATCATCTGGTACAGTTCGGACATTGATAGCGAATACCAATCATCCACCCGAGCAATTTCCTGGTCGAACTCGGCAGCATTGTGCTGATAGACAACTGCCGATCGATTAGCGACACAACCACCAATTACGATGATGGCAACGACCAATACACAGCAGAACAAATTTGTTGCGTTTCGTACATTCATAGAACTTGGAAGATTATACAAACGAATCGAAAAATCAAGCCGAAAATTAGCCTACCACTCACACTCTGGCGGTAAGGGCAACATCGTTCTCTTGAGTAACCGGCTCCTGGGCAACCGACTCCGGGGCAGGCAGATCAGGTGCGAAAATCTTCATCTCGATTGCAAAAGAAGTGCCTTCGCCCACTTGAGAGGAAAGCTGGACCCCCATGCGCATCGCCGTACAGATGCGATGAACGATTGAAAGCCCCAATCCAGTCCCCTCTTTCTTTGTGGAGAAAAATGGCTGGTACATCTTCTTGATTACCTCAGGTGGCATTCCGGGTCCGTCATCATCGACCCCTAGTTCCACCGTACCTCGTTTCCGGTTGATCGACAACCGGAAGGCCAGGCGGCCTCCCCGCCCTTCAAAAGCCTCGCAGGCATTGACCGCCAGATTGAGCAGAAGCTGCTTGATCAATCCTTCGTCGCCCACCACATAGACGATTGACTCAGCCGACTCAAACCGAACATCGACCTTGTCTGAGAATGACTCGTGGTGATAGAGGATTTCTATAATCTCCGCCACCAGATGACACAACTCCACCTTGGTGTATGTGGGGCGATCTATCCGTGCGTACGAGAGGAAATCGGTAAGAATTTGACTGAGCCGGTGTGACTCTTTGACTATCAGTGACATGAGGCGCTCATTTTCGCCGCTGACATTAAGTTCGCTCTTGAGCACTTCGACTGAGCCTGATATTGAAGCCAGCGGGTTGCGGATTTCATGGGCAATCGATGCCGACAATTCCCCAATCGCGGCCAACCGGTCAGCCGTCCGGACTTTGGCTTCCAGTCGTTTGGCTTCGGTAAGGTCTGAAAAAATGGCAATCACGCCTCGCAACTTATGACCTTCTTCAGTAAGAATCGATGTAGAAAGTCCCAGTGGCACAACCGTGCCATTTCTCGCCAAAATCTCGATCTCCCGTCTGGGGTGCTCCAAGCCGTTGTCGACTGCATTCTCCAGACACTCCACCAACGCCGGCATCCGCTCGTAGAAAGCTTCCTGACACCTCAGCCCCCGCACCTCAACTTCGCGGCAATCAAGAATTCTTTCCGCGGCCCGGTTGAAATAGACCACAAAGCCGCGAGAATCAAGAGTGAGCAGTCCTGAGTTGACGTGTCGCAGGATATCATCGGTCTCCAACCGAGCCTTTCGGAGAGCCAGCGATGTATTGACCAGCTCCTGGTCCTGGCGTCGGAGTCGTTCGGCAAGATAGCCGGAGATAAAAGCTACCAGATAGAAAATGAGAATGTGCAAAAAGATCGAATAGAAAACACTATCCTGCGCAATGAATATCGTCTGCAGAGCATCGAGTGAAAACTGGGCATCGACTGAACTGCTGAGACCAAGCCAGATTATGAACGCGTAGGCAAACGACACCAATGATGCTACCAATAACGATCCGACCAGACGGTAGGCCAGCGAAGCGGAGACAATGGTCAGGATAAACAGCGCCGAGAACTGCGAATTAACATTACCTGTGGCGTAAATGATTCCCGACTCGATTGATATCTCAAAGAGAAACTGGAGGGCCACTGTCAGCTTGGCGGCGTACCGTAACTTGCCGCGACGATCAAAGGCCAGCAGCAGCGTGAAACAGAGCGTCAGGAATGAATATAGGACAAACTGGTCGCGTAGAAAGCCAGGGTTGCGCATCCAGAGCACAACCACCACAAAGACAATTACAAATGTCGCCAGGCGGAGTGGCAAATACCACCCGAGCTTGCTGCCTGCGTTTCTTACCTTATCACCCATAAATATCAAACGGCGCCGGGTAACCGACGCCGTCCTTCTAATCTTATATTTGCCGCCCTCTCCCTGAGGCCGCCTGCATCAGATCTTACCAATGATGTCGAACATCGGCAGATACATTGCAATGAGGATACCGCCAATGACGACACCCATAACAACGATGATTATCGGTTCAATAACCGAGGTCAACGCCGTTACGGCCTCATCGACTTCCTCGTCATAGAAATCAGCAATCTTGTTAAGCATGTCGTCAAGGCCACCGGTCTTTTCACCAACTGATATCATCTGTGTAACCATTGGCGGGAATACGCCAGAGTCTTTCAGCGGGGCAGTGATCGTATCACCCTCGGCAATAGCCACAACCGACTTGTTGATGGCCTTGGCCACCACCAAATTACCGGCTGTCTTGGCGGTAATCTCAAGCGCCTCAAGGATAGAGACACCGGAGGCCAGCAGCGTACCGAGCGTTCGGGTGAAGCGAGCGATCGATGACTTACGTACCAGGTTTCCAAATACGGGTGTGTGCAGGAGAATCTTGTCAAACATAAGAGCGCCCGCAGGTGTCTTTTTCCACCAAAGGAATGCGCCAGACCCTCCAATTAACCCAACAATGATGTACAGAAAATTATTTTGCAGGAAATGGGACAGCTGGAGCACGATTTGTGTCGGAGCCGGAAGTTCCGCGTTGAGACCGCCAAACATCTTGGCAAATACTGGCACGATGAACGCCAACATACCAACTGTGACCGCGACCGCCACAAATACGATAACCGACGGATAGACCATAGCGCCTTTGACTTTTCTAACCAGTTGATCAGCTTTTTCGCGATAGACTGCCAGGCGGACAAGGATAGCATCAAGCGCGCCACCAATTTCACCGGCCTCGACCATATTGCAATACAACTGGTCGAATATTTTGTTGTGCCGACCCAGCCCCTCAGAAAGAGTCGCGCCTCCCTGAACGGCATCTTTGACTTCGGCAACGATCTTTGCCAGTTCCTTATTCTCCATCTGCGAGGAAAGAATATCGAGACACTGCACCATCGGCAACCCGGCGCCAATCATGGTAGCAAACTGGCGTGTAAATCTCGAAATCTCGACTTTCTTGATACCTGTTCCGAGCTTTATGTTCAGATCAGGCGCCTTCTTGGAGATCGAGGATACAAGTATGCGGTTTTGCCGGAGCACACGCTCAAGGTCCTGCTTGCTCTTGGCCTTGAGACTACCCTTTACAGCGGCCCCCGCGAGAGTTTTGCCTTTGTACTCAAATACTGGCATTGAGCTTATCCTTTCCTACGGCTCTATTCTTTATTCATCCATCACCGGTTGTTCCGCCCGATTATCGGGTCAAAGCCCGATCATCGGGTCAGAGCCGGCGAGTTGTCGCGCGACAACATTTCCGAAAGCTCGTCGGGATGGTGACTGTAGTTCATCGCGTCATTCAGGTTTATTTTTCTTCCCATGTACAGTTCGGCAAGACTTTGATTCATCGTCTTCATACCGTATTTCTGACCGGATTGAATCATCGAGTATATCTGATGTATCTTATCATCCCGGATCAGCGCCCGGATTGCCGGGGTAACAACCAGTATCTCCATCGCCACAACTCGACCACCGCCAACTTTTGGAATCAACGTTTGCGATACGATAGCCTGAAGCGAGAACGACAGCGAAGTTCGTATTTGTTCCTGCTGATTGGTCGGAAATGCATCGATTATGCGGTTGATCGACTCCGCGGCGGAATTTGTGTGCAAGGTCGCAAAAGCAAGGTGACCAGTTTCAGAAATCGAGATCGCCGCTTCAACCGTCTCCAGGTCGCGCATCTCACCAACCAGAACAACATCGGGGTCTTCACGAAGAGCGTACTTGAGAGCATTAGCAAAAGATGTCGTATCGGAGTAGACCTCTCGCTGGTTGATCAACGCCTGCTTGTGGCGATGCAGGTATTCGATTGGGTCCTCGACTGTGATTATGTGTACCGGGCGTTCTTTATTGATCTTATCAATAACCGCGGCCAGTGAAGTTGACTTACCGGAACCGGTGGGACCGGTAACAAGAACGAGTCCACGAGGGAGATTGGCAAACTCAGCTATCACCTTCGGCAGACCCAACTCTTCAAATGTCTTAATCTCATAGGGAATCTGACGGATAGCAACCGCCACGTTGCCGCGTTGCACAAAAACGTTACAGCGGAAACGACTCATTGATTCGATACCAAAAGAAAAATCAAGTTCGGAGTTCTGTTCAAACTTCAACTTCTGCTTCTCATTGAGCATCGAGTAAGACAGCTTCTTGGTTTGCTCGCCGGTCAGGTGATCGTGGTTAAGCCGCACCAGTTTTCCATCGACTCGTACCACCGGCGGCGAACCAACCGTCAGGTGCAAATCCGAAGCTCCCATCTTTAACATTTCTTCCAGAAGTTCACGCAGATTCATCGTCTATTTCTCCCGTTTAACCGCCAGCAGTTGCAGATTACCTGTTTTCCTATATTATCGGAAAATACAACACAATCTTGAGAGGGAAATGGTGGAAGACGATGTATAACTTGTTGGCTTACAGTGGATTTCTGAGGGACTACAGCCCTTATGAGGGCCGATTAGCCCTCAACTGCCGTATTGGCAAAAACTTCCCCGATATCGACGATACCATCTTTCATCTTTTCTACAGCACACATCCGGAGGCTGAACATACCCTCCTCAATAGCGACCCTTCGGATTTCAACATCGGTAGCCTTGTCCAGAATCAGTTGCTCAATGGCCGGGCTGATAGGCATAACCTCAAAGATACCGGTTCGGCCAGCCTTACCGGTCTGGTTGCAGGAATCGCAACCCTTGCCCTTGAAGGAACGAATATTCCTCAACTGTTCGGGCGGGACCATCAGCGACTCCGCCTGCTCCTCGGTGAGGTTTACCTCCTCCTTGCACTTTTGGCAGATCTTGCGACACATACGCTGGGCCATAATTAGCTTGGTAGATGATGAGACAAGGTAGTTGGCAACACCCATATCAATCAGACGATTGATTGAAGAAGGGGCGTCGTTGGTATGAAGGGTTGAGAAAACAAGGTGACCGGTGAGCGCGGCTCGGATCGCGATCTCCGCGGTTTCACCGTCACGAATCTCACCCACCATGATGATATCGGGATCCTGTCGCAGGAAAGATCGCAGGGCGCGCGCGAACGTCAAACCGATATCAGACTTGACCGCAACCTGGTTTATCCCTTCGAAGTTGAACTCAACCGGATCCTCCGCCGTCATGATGTTGACATCGACGGTGTTAATCTGCTTGAGCGCCGAGTAGAGTGTCGTCGTCTTACCCGAACCGGTTGGCCCGGTCACCAGGATGATTCCGAAGGGCAGATGAATTTTCTCTTCGAACTTACCCAGATCTTCTCTGCGAAAACCGAGCTTAGTCATATCAACCATCAGCGCCATCGGGTCGAGTATTCGCATAACGATCTTCTCGCCGAATATCGTCGGCAGAACCGAAACACGAAGATCAACTGTGCGGCCAGAGGTCTTCACTTTGATACGACCATCCTGAGGAAGGCGCCGCTCGGAGATATCCAACTCGGCCATGATCTTCACACGCGATATTATGGCAGCACGGTATTTGAACGGCAGGGGGGCCATCTCCCGAAGGTCACCATCGACACGATAGCGAACTCGCAGACGTTTTTCGTAGGTCTCAATATGGATATCGGAAGCACCTATCCGGATAGCGTCACTGATAATCGAATCGACCAGCTTTACAAGCGGCTTGTCCTGAATAGCCGAGAGCAGGTCCGACTCGCTGGGGCCTTCCTCGGCCTCAACCAGCTCAAGGTCCGAATCTTCCTCCATGCTGCTGACGATTTCCGAGAGCCCGTTGGCATCGGTGTAAGTATCCTCGATTACTTTCTCAATTGATGCCTGCGGTGAGATAACCGGCTGAACGGTCAGCCCGGTTATAAACTTGATAGCATCGAGAACATAAATGTTGTTAGGATCACCGATAGCGACCAGTAAGGTCTTGTTGAGTTTGGAAATCGCAATGACCTTGAACTTGCGGGCAATATCGAGAGGAATCAGTTTGACAACTTCGGGGTTGAGTTCGACGTCGCCGAGACGCAGGGCTCCGATCTTGAGATGTTTACCGATTAACTCGGCAACATCATCTTCAGAAGCAACGGCGCCGATTCTAACAAGGTTGGTTTCAAAACGCTCCTTGTTATCCTTGGCCATCGCCGTAGCTTCATCAGCTTGCTCCTGAGTGATGCGTTCGGCTTTTATCAGTATACTTGCAAGTTCGGCAGACATCGAAGTCCTGCTTCCTATTGGAAAGTTAGCAACGTCCCCTGTTTAGACCCGCACCCTCCCCGGGGTGATACTCAGTCCTGAAAGATATCGTCAAGCTTATCCTGGGCCATGTTGGCGAAATCATCAGATATCGCAGTTGATGCTCCACCCTTTGGGTTCTCCTTAATCTGCTCGAATATCTTGGTCAGTTCAACTGAAGTTTCACGAGCATACAGGCGCACCATTCCGATTGTCGTACGGTCATCAAAAATCACAACCAGAATGGAACGATCCCCCACCAGCGACATATGAATGTTGTCCTTCTTGCCCTGGTGGAACAAGATCGAAAATTCAGGCTCTCCGACCAATCGCGCAATCTCCTTGGTGGAGGCAAACGATCCAGCCAGTAGAGCGGCCAAAGCGGTCGTATCCAACGAGTGGGTAAATCCCTGACGCGTTATCAGATGCCCGTCCTTGTCAACGAGCAAGGCACACTTCGCCTCACATCCCTTCAGCATCTTAGAGATCAGAGATTCAAGCTGCTGAATTTCTTCTTCGTAAATAACTAAACTATCGTCAGCCATATAAGACTCCTTGCGGGCTATCTAACACCAAATAATCTTTTGAGGAATCCTCGCTTCTTCCGCGGTGCGGTTTTCTTAAGCGAGGGGGCCATTATCGGAGACTTCAAACTATCAGTCTCCGACGTCTCCCCAGTGGTATCTTCGCTAACCACTTTTTTCTCAAGGGGAGTTTCACTGTCTATGTTGTCTCCGGCAGGAGTAAACGCAGCCGGAGTGATCTTCTTGTCCTTGACATCTATCTTCTGACTCTGACTTCCCGGATATGGTCGATACTGTTCCGGTTCCGAAGCCGGTTCTGAAACCGGAGCAGACTCAACAGCCGAAGCTGGTGTGCCAGCCGAAACTGGTGTGCCAGCCGAAACTGGTGTGCCAGCCGAAGCTGGTGTGCCAACCTGATGAACCTCTTCCCTGACGACCTCCGGTGCATCCGGTTGCTGCGGAGGCGTTGCCACGCTGGTTGCGGTCGGCGCTGAAGCCACCGATTGCGCAGGGGCTGCCGAGGAGGAAGCCGAAACCGAACTACCGGGCGATGGCGCCGATGCTGCCGAAGCGTTGGGGCGAGCTGGACCGCCACCGGACTTGGCCTTATCGAGGACCAGTTTGATAATCATCTTGAGCGTATCAAAAACTCCGGTCCCTTCGGTGGCTGAACTCATAAACGATGGCACACCGGTCGGGTTGAGCTTGGCATCCATCTGCTCAAGAGTCATCACATTCGGCAGATCACACTTGTTGTACTGCAATACAAACGGCATCGATTTGAGATCGTACCCGTATTCCGCAAGGTTCTCGTCGAGATTGGCCAGCGAATCGATATTCTCGTCCATCTTATCCGGCTGAGCGTCGGCTACAAAGACAACCCCGTCCACACCGCGCAACACCAGTTTCCGGGTAGCATTGTAGTAAACCTGCCCCGGCACTGTGTATAGCTGGAACTTGGCCGCAAAACCATTGATGGTCCCGATGTTGATCGGGAGAAAATCGAAATAGAGAGTCCGGTCAGCCTCAGTGGCAAGTGATATCAGGTCGCCGCGAGTAGTACCAGGAATCTTCGCATGCACATACTGCAGATTGGTCGTCTTCCCCGAAAGTCCGGGGCCATAGTACACAATCTTGCAGCAAACCTCTCGAGAGGAATAATTAATTGAAACCATATTATCGTCCTGTACCTCTTTCAGTCACCAACTAGCTCACTTTCAATTTGCCAAGGGCATTCTTGATCTCCAGTCGGATCAGCCCGATATTCACTTCCTTCTCGGTGGTAACCACAAGGATTCCCAATCCGGCATCAACAAAGAACAATTTACCATCATGAGCCTCAATCGTTACCTGCCGAAGCGCGCTGCTGTCGAGACGCTCCAGCGATTTCTGGATGTTTGCCTGAATCGAAGCGGCCAAAGCACCAACCGTCTCCGCCTCGTAGGTCTCTTCCAGATCAGCAGCAATGACGATACCGTCGTTGCCAACGACCATTGATCCGGTCACTCCGGAAGTCTTGTTCAGATCATTGAGTACTTGATACATATGAACTCTCCGCTCTAACGGTCAGATTCTCTCCGTACCTATCCGCAATATATTTCTTTATAGTCTCCAGACCCTGATTGATCCGGATATTAAGAACATCATCAGCTTGCCGCTCGGCAACAACCATCAGATTAAAATTATCTCCACCCGCCACGACAATCTTCTGATCTTTCAAACTTAGCTCAACTCGCTCGGGACTATCCCAGCCCACTCGCCCCAGCACCAGACCGTTATCTTCGCGGAAAATCAGGGCCATTGGCGCCCACTCCTCCGCGACAATATCCCCACGAGAGAACTGTGAAAGGGTCAGTCCCTCAAAATCAACAACGACCGCCAGATGCACCGAGCCGTTTTCCCCGATGTACTTCGTCGCCATGTCAAAACCATTAGCCGCACCCGGCGCTGTAGTCGTATTCGAGAAGGGCTTTGCCGTCTGTGCAGGCGCTCGCGTCGGAACAACCTCTACTGTCTCCGGCTCCGGCTGAATCGGTGTGGTCGATGGCTTAAATCCCATGTCACGGGACACCGCCAGCGTGGTGACACCGGTATCGGCCTTGTCGCCGGGGGCAAAATCGGGCAACGGTGCCCGCCGCGTCGGCTGGGATTCATATATCTGGCTAATCACCGGTTTCAAAACAAAAGGCGTCGCCACAATATGCAGGATAATCGCCGGAAGGTAACTCGACATACCCAATGTCAGAGATACTTTCAAGCTCATAGAATAAGCGACCGCCGCCAGTATACCAAAAGCCGCTCCAAGAACAAGTCGGTAGATCAGACACACTCCAGCCGCCTGAGCCAGTTGCAGCAAATTCGCTTTTCGATTAAAGAAGTGAATGACGACGCCGAAAAACACCAACTCATAAAGGGCGTTAACCAGCGACGCCTTGGCCAGGTCCATGCCAAATTTCTCTGGAAAAATGACCATCGGCACGATAATCAACACCAGAGAGAACAGCAAAATCTGCCTTCTTACTCGATCGCCTATAACCATAATTAGCTATTCCTCACTCACGGAAATTTAGCATCAGCTTCTCCACACGCATGCGGAGTGAGCCAAGGGTAGCCGAGGAGTTCCCAACAAACAGGAACACACCGTTGGGCCTCTTGACCAGATGGTAGGTCAAGGCCTCTGATTCTATTAGCACGGCAGTAGTGCCGCCAAATGAACTTTGTAACAACTCCTGATCAAGGAAATTCCCAACCTCGCCAATAGCGGCACCGCAAAGATTGGGATCAATTTGCAGACACCATTCAGACTCAACAACCAACCCCTCGGTATTGACAAACAAGGCGCCATCAACACCCGGAATCGAGACCACCTGCTGCAACAACTGTTTGGTATTTATTGGCTCGATCTCCGTCTCCGATACCACAGCGACCGGTTGTCCAACGGGGGCTGGTGATGCGCTCTTCCGCGAACCGGGTACAACTGTCAACATTTCGGCATGCTCCTTGGCGGCCTGCTCTTCCGGTATCTTTTGGGCTATGTCCAGAAGTCTGGTGATCTGGCCATTATCTGGATCGGTCTCATGGAGTTTCTTGAGAAGTTTGATCGCCTGGTTGAATTCACCCTTGTATATGTGAATTTCAGCCATAAGCAACTCGACTGTACGAGTACGACCATCCAGAACCGCAGCTTTCTCAGTCTCCGCTTCGGCCCAATCATAGAGGCCTCGATCAAGATTTATTTTGGCCATAATGATGTGAGCAGAACCGTAGTTATCGTGAATCTTCAAGCCGTTCTGGCAAACACGAAAGGCCTTTTCGGCATCGCCCTTTTTACGATAGGCATCAGCCAGGGCTGCAAATATCTGGGATGACGGGTCCTGTGCGAGTATCTTCTCACACTTGGAAATGCGTTCATCTATGTCAGCGGCTCGGGCCATCTATCCTCTTGTAACGTACTTGATAATAGAACATTAGCGGAAGTGATATTTCACTCCAGTTATAATCATAATTCGTCTAACGAGTTGTGTCAACACAATTGTACCGGTTCAACTCAGGACTCGTTTGGTCTCCACAATACCGTACATCAGTAAACCAATCCCGGCAACAAATACTGCCGGTACTGAGTAGTCTGGAACGGCAAAAACCTCGGTGGCGTTTAGCAGGAAGGCAACCTGACCAAGGGACAACGCCACAAATCCCCCAAGGAACAGCTGCCAGCTCCGAACCAACCTGCCTCCGCGGACGGCCGATAGCACTTTCCACGACACCACGGCGCTTGCCACAGCAACCACCAGCAAGACAATGTGGAGAATATTTGGAGGAGTTGTCACCAACGCCAGATTGGCGGCGTATG
>DAOWIM010000238.1 GCA_030640905.1 bacterium | reverse complement strand
TTTCTCAATTGATAGTGGCGCGTTGCTTCTGTTTGATCCTGAGACTGGGCGCAGGCTCGATCAATCGTAACGGCGAAACTACTTAGTGGCTGGCTTTCGTTGGCACCGAGGGCAGTAGTGGGCCGAGCGTGAACCGATCTTTTCTCGTACAATCCGGCCACTGCAGCGGACACACGCCTCACCTTCGCGTCCATAGACTTTTAGATACGTTTGAAACGACCCAGGTTCACCGTTGACGCCGGAGTAGCTGTCCACCGAAGTACCCATCTTGCTGATAGCCAACCTGAGCAGGCGTTGAATATGACCGTGAAGCTCTCTTAGCTTCCGCGTAGAAATCGAAGTTGTCACGCGACGCGGATGAAGGCGAGCCGCGAAGAGCGTTTCATCGGCATAGATGTTTCCGATACCGGCCAGGAAATGTTGATCAAGCAAAGCGAGCTTGAGCGTTCGCGGTCTCCGATTACAAAGACGAACAAAATCCTCAGCGTTTATCTCCAGTGGCTCTGGCCCAAGCAACTTGAGTCCCGGTTGTTGCCACAGCTCGTCATCGGGATAGAGACGCAAGCGTCCGAACCGGCGATAGTCGTTGAATCGGAGGTGACGCACCTCGTTGGAGTCACCGCTACTCTCAAGAGTAGAATCAAAATCGAAAACCACCAAATCATGCTTGCCGATTGGTTCTGACGACGGCAGGTGATGAAAGTGTCCGGTCATTTTCAGGTGCACCCAGAGGGTTATATTTTCGGAGAGTTGGATCAGGATATTCTTGCCGCGTCGGTTAATCTCAAGAATAGTCTTACCCTTGAGAATAGAAGCAAACGATTTTAGCCCCAGACGGTAACTGACAGCGATACCTGACGGCGGCGCATTCATTCGTACTCGCGCAATTGTTTCACCAAGCACGGTGTCACGCAGCCCTCGAACAATTGTTTCAACCTCAGGAAGTTCAGGCATGGCGAGCTATCCGGGCCCTGTCGGTCCGGAGTCAGACATTCTTTCCGCCGAGCGTTTTCTTGAGATAATGGCCGGTGTATGAACCCCGCGTGGCGGCCACCTGTTCGGGTGTGCCGGTTGCGATAATCTTTCCGCCATCGTCACCACCTTCCGGTCCGATATCAATCACCCAGTCAGCGGTCTTGATAACGTCGAGATTATGTTCGATAACCAGCACCGAGTTACCCCGGTCAACCAGTTCGTTGAGAACTTTCAGCAACATACGAATATCTTCAAAATGCAGCCCGGTAGTCGGCTCATCCAAAATATACAAGGTGCGACCGGTAGCTACTTTTGACAGTTCTGCACCAAGCTTGACGCGCTGCGCTTCACCGCCGGAAAGAGTTGTGGCCTGCTGCCCAAGATGAATATAACCGAGACCAACATTGGCAAGAGTCAGCAGCTTATTCTTGATGCGGGGAATGTTCTCAAAGAAGCTGAGGCTTTCTTCAACCGTCATGTCGAGAATGTCGGCGATGTTCTTGCCTTTGTAAGTTACTTCAAGTGTTTCACGATTGTAGCGTTTCCCTTTACAGACTTCGCACGGTACATAAACATTGGGCAGGAAGTGCATTTCGATCTTGATAATGCCATCGCCCTGGCAGGCCTCACATCGTCCGCCCTTAACATTGAAAGAAAAACGGCCTGGTAAGTAGCCGCGAGCTTTCGACTCCGGCAGCGTTGAGAACAGATCACGGATATGCGTAAAGACGCCGGTGTAGGTAGCCGGGTTGGAACGAGGCGTGCGGCCGATTGGCGACTGATCGATATCGATCACTTTGTCGATATGCTCCAGCCCTTCGGTCTTGTCGTGTGGCAAAGGCTGGGTGCGGCTGTTATAAAAATGGCGGGCGAGAACGCGGTACAGTGTTTCATTGATCAGGCTCGATTTACCGGAACCCGAAACGCCGGTGATGACCACGAATGTGCCCAGCGGAATTTCTACATCGATACTCTTGAGGTTGTTGCCTCGAGCGCCTTTAAGCTTGATGAAATTACCGTTAGGTTCGCGGCGCTTTGCAGGAACAGTCAGTTGCCGCGTGCCGGCCAGATATTGCCCGGTGATTGATTTCTTGCATCGACGGATCGCGTTGGCAGTGCCGGCTGCCACTACGTAGCCGCCATGCCGCCCCGCGCCCGGTCCAAGGTCAACAACATAATCGGCCGCTTCAATTGTCTCCCGGTCATGCTCCACAACCAGGACAGTGTTACCGATGTCGCGCAACTCTATCAGAGTGTCCAGAAGCTTGCGGTTGTCACGCTGGTGCAACCCGATTGATGGTTCATCGAGAATGTACAGCACGCCGACTAGGCGCGAACCGATCTGGGTGGCCAATCGAATGCGTTGAGCTTCACCGCCGGAAAGAGTCGAGGCGCCGCGGCTGAGAGTCAGGTAGTCCAATCCGACATTACTCATAAAAGTCAATCGCTCCAGAACTTCTTTGAGGATCTGACGAGCAATCATTCGTTGTCGCTTGTTCAATGAGATATTCTTGAAGAAGTTCCGAGCTTGCTTGATCGACATGTCGCATATACTGTCTATCGTCTCGCGGCTGAGAATAACCGACAATGCTTCC
>DAOWIM010000121.1 GCA_030640905.1 bacterium | reverse complement strand
CATCAGGTTGACCGTACTGTTGCCGGAACGATTCGACTGCAGATGGCGATGTAAACAGAGCCGAATCACTTGAGCAAACCTCGCGGACAGTTTCTGATTCCAGTGGCACGGGCGTTGTCTCATAACAGACGATTGGAACGTAGTTGATGGCGCTCTTATTCATCAGTGGAGATGGGTCAAAAGCGACCGTGGCGGCGCGGGCCCACACAACAGTTTCGCCTTCTGCTACTTGCGTGGTAACAAGCTGATTGAACAATGCCTCCCCGGTATTTGTCTCGGGAACGAAATTTACACGGAGTGAGCGATTTTCCAGAGCCATAGCCGTCTTTTTCCCGACAGCAGCGATACGAGTCTTCTCCTGAATGGAGATGTCGAGTTCGTTTAAACGATCAAGGAAAAAGCGAACACCGTTACGGCTTGAGAAAACAAGCCAGTCTATTGCTTCGGGGTTCAGGTCGTGTGGCCATTCAAATTGTTTTGCATGCGTTGAGATAAGTGGCCAGGGAACGATCTCGATACCATCGGATGCCATCGATTCGGCAAGGCCGGAAAGCTCGCTTTTCCCTCTGGTAATTGCAACCCGCACCATCGTTACCTCGCATTAAGTTCATCGAAGGCTCGATCAACAAGCGCAACTGTGTCATTGCCCACTACCTTGATCCGCCTCATATCGACCCATTTATTATTTTCCCGGATTCCCAGCACAGCCTCAAGAGTGAGGTCCGCGCCATTGACTTCCGAATAGACGCCAAGCGGCAGAGAACAACCTGAGTCAAAACGCGCCAGCAGGCCACGTTCAAGTGCTGCTTCGGTGGCAGCCTGTTTCGAGTCCAACGGTGATACGATATTTTCTACCGATGGATCGTCACTTCGAATCTGAATACCCAGAATCCCCTGTCCCGGGGCCGGGAGAAACGCTTGCGCATCCAAAAGCACTACCTCCAGATCGGCGAGGTCCAGTTCAAGACGTATTACACCCGCAGCGGCAATGATGATCGCATCGTATTGCCCTTCGCGGAGTTTTCTAATTCTGGTCGGGACGTTGCCTCGCAAGTCACGGATTTCCAGCGATGGGTGGAGGGTGGCGATCTGGCAGGCGCGACGATTGGAACTGGTGCCAATCACGCCGTCGGCTTTGACCGGCAGGACACCTCCGGTGACAACCGACTCTTTGCGGATCAACAACATCTCGCGGCGATCCGCCCGATATCCAACCGCGCCAACTTTGAGGCCGTCCGGCTGGGATGTCATCAGGTCTTTCAGCGAATGGACCGCGAGATCAATTTCGCGGGCGAGCAGGGCATCTTCGAGTTCCTTTGTGAAGAAACCTTTGCCCTCCATCTTATCAAATGACAGATGGTCAATGATGTCGCCGGATGTTTTGATGATCTTGACCGTGACATTGCAACCATGATTGTCAGTTAGCAGGTCTCTAATGAAATGAGCCTGATACAGAGCGAGATCAGAGCCGCGGGTACCGATAGTCAATTGGGGTCGATTCATACAGCGCTTTTTTGTACCGAGATCAATTCTTCCAATCCGAGCCGCGAGTTGGTTTCTACCAGACGGTTGGAAAGAATTCGAACCGGCTGAAAAGCGGAGTGGCTGATCAGTTTGGTAACAAGCCGTTGGACGGCTTCACGGTCTTCTTGGGGCAGCGATGTTACATGACGATCAAAGAGATCGTCAAGAGCCCGCTCTGCCAGTGCCATCGACTCTCTGAAACTGTCATGGAAGATCGGCTTGAGCGATCCTTCGATTCTATCGGAGAGATACTTGGTGACAGCGTCGCGGACAATCTGGTTGGCTTTGCTGACCTCAACAAATTTCTGCCTGAGATTCCCCTGGCACATCGCCTTGAGGCGGGGAATGTCTATTAACTTGAAACGGTCATCGGTACCAAAAGCCGCCTCAAAATCGCGTGGGATAGCCATATCAATAGCAAGAACCGGCCGGGGGCGGGAGGGCAACCGATCGGCGAAAGCGCGATCAAATACCGGTTCCGAAGCCGACGTCGCCGAGACGATGGCATCCACTTCAGGGGACGACTGAACAAAATCGGCCAGCGCTATTGCCTCGCCATCGAATTGTTCGGCCAGCGCCTGTACGTTCTTAATCGTTCTATTAACAAACAGCAGGTGGGTCTTGGTGCTGTCTTTCAAATGTTTGGCAAGCTTGGAGGTCATCGTACCGGAACCAACCAGTGCAACAACTGGATTATCAACGTCACCAATCTGCTCCCGGACCTGCGATGCGGCCAACGATGCCATCGATACCGACCCGATGCCGATATCGGTATCGCGTTTTACTTTCCTGGCGACCGCCAGCGCTTCCTTGATGAGACTATCAAGAACCGGCCCAACCAGACCGTCGGACGCCGCCTCCTGGCAAGCCTGTTTGAACTGACCGGTTATCTGCGTTTCGCCGACAACCAGCGATTCTAACGACGAAACAGTTCGGAAGAGATGAGTGATAGCTTCTTTGCCGGTGAAATGATAGAAATCATTAGGGAAAAAAGATATCTCCCGGCCATCGTGGAAGAAGAAATCAACCAGCCGATGAAGGATCGGGGGGCCGTCGGCTTCCTGCACGCCGGAATAAATGAACTCGACGCGATTGCACGTGGAAACATAGACTAACTCGTCCAATCTAAGTTTGGTTTTTAGATCGGAGAGGACCTCTTTGCGTTCTTCTTGTCCAATTGTCAAGCGCTCAAGCAAAGGCAGGTTCTGTTGCCAGATCGAAGTTCCGATGATTCCAAATTCCACTCTACTCAATTCCTCTCAGAAGTCGCGTCAAAATTATGCTGCGAATATGTCCTAAATGATACTCTGATTGTCACGATTACGTCATATTTTGTGAAAAAATTACCAATCTCCAGAGTAAAGACGACTAATTACGATAGAATTACACGGAATGGCTACGTGGAAGAAAAGGGTATGGCTGCAGGTGGGGCCTGTTTTGAAGCAGGCCATGCCTGTTCTATGATGAGGGGATAATAGTCGAAACTCCTGCGGTTTCGATAAGCGATCTGTGTTTTATGCGCTGTCAGGTTGCAAGCAACCTGACCTTGGCTCCCAGTAGACAAAGGCGAGTTTAGTACCACCAGGCAACCATGTTGCCTTTACCCCTCTACCAGGTAAGTCGGTTACCCGCTTCGTAAGGCAAGCGCTTCTGTACGCATCCGTCTTCGTTCTCATCGGGTCTCGTCGAACGTATGGAGATCAGACCATTCAAAGGTCCACTCGGGAGTGACCAGTTTCCGGCCCAGGCCGATCCGATACCACGGGCTTAATTCGCTGTCTGAGGGGTTTCGAATAATGTGAATATCCTGAGCCGGAGTAAATCCTTGCCCGAACAGTACGATTCTCTCCCCCGATACGGTGTCGATAGCAACGTCTACAACTATAATAACGTGTCCCGGAAAACCACCCTTAATAAAACAGTCTCCGGCCACAATTTGATCTGCATCTCTCACTTTCTCCAGTTCACGGGAAAGCGAGTACGAGCCGGCATACATAAACACCGTAGTCAAATAATCCTGGTAGTTCTCGTAGGATGAATCAACCCGGCTGATCCTGCGCCAGGTGACTACATTGCCCTCCACGATCGGTCGGTAACCGCTGATCCAATCGCTATAGCGGGCTCGATCTCCACTGGTGAAATTGAAAGCGATATCACTGATCCTGCCCCTGCTGAGGAGGTAATCGCTTCGGAGTCTTATAGCAACATCAGCGCACTGTTGGAGGTCTTTGTTTCCGATGGGAAGATCAACCACCTGATACAAAGCATGCCGAAGAAGTTTACGATTACCGTTATATAGTCTGATCCGACTTGAAGGTGGTTTGAGAGGCTGATCCCTCAACCAGGCACCAAAGCTGTCAGGTGTGACTTGACTCCGCACCCAGCCATCAGGAACCAGAATTTCGCCAATATGCTCCGCAACCGGACTCTGATCTGCTTGCGCACCGATCAAGCAATGTTGGGCCAGCCAGACTAACAGAAATAATACTATCAGGAACACAAGGTAACTCACGTAGCGAGCCGGTTTGACCCGCTCCCTTCCAGTTATTGACAATCTTCGCACAGCATTTTCATTAATGGCGGCGGAGGCAGGGTTCTCCAACAAGTATTATGGTTAACTCTTTGAAATATGGTAAAATGCGTGTAATCTGATGCCATACATATACTAAGTTACTCGTTGTTTTCCCGGTGACGTACGATATCACCCTCAATCATATAGATGACATCTTCAGCAATATTGGTGGCGTGATCGGCAATTCGCTCAAGATTGCGAGACACGTTAAGCAGACTCAGTAGATAATCTATCGCATCTGGATTTGTGTGAAGATGGTCTCGAATTATATGAAAGGCTTCACTGTGTTGAGTATCTACCACGTCGTCATCAATACATACCTGGTTGGCTTTTGCCACGTCATTAGTGACAAGGGCAGTGACACTCTCTCTAACCATGCTTAAAACATGATCGAGCATAGAAGTGAGATCAAAAGGTATGATTACTGAATCTCTGCGGCGCGAAAGGGTCGGCGTTCTCTTGGCTATATTAGCTGCCAAATCGGCAATTCGCTCAAGATCGTTATTGATCTTCAGAACTGCTATTACATACCTAAGATCTGCTGCTACCGGCTGGTGAAGAGCCAATATTTTCAAACATTCCTCTTCTACTTCAACCTCTAATGAATCTATTTCCTGATCAGATTTTACAATCTTGTCAGCAAGATTGATATCGTCTTCAGTAATTGACTTCACCGCTCCCCGTAGCGACTCTTCTACCAAGGCTGCGAGAAAGAGTATCTTCTTCTTAAGTCGTTCTATTTCATTTTGAAAATGTTTGGTCATGGTCCTCTCTACAGTCTACCCGAATCTACCGGTGACATAATCTTCTGTTTTCTTCTTTGATGGTCGGGTGAATATCTGTTTGGTCGAGCCGTATTCAATCAAGCGTCCTTCGTAGAAAAAGCCGGTATGATCAGAGACTCGTGCGGCCTGCTGCATGTTATGGGTGACTATGACAATTGTGTACTGTTTTCGCAGTTCTCCGATCAGATCCTCGATCTTTGCCGTTGATATCGGGTCGAGCGCCGAGGCCGGCTCATCCATAAGGATTACTTCCGGTCTGATCGCCAACGCCCTGGCTATACATATCCGCTGCTGTTGACCACCCGAAAGCATGAAGGCGCTATTATCCAGTTTGTCCTTCACCTCATCCCAGAGTGCAGCCTGTTTTAGCGACTGCTCAACAACCTGAATGATCAATTGCTTATCCTTAATACCGTTTACTCGCAAGCCGTAGGCAACATTGTCGAAGATCGATTTTGGGAAGGGGTTGGACTTTTGAAACACCATTCCTACGCGAGTGCGAATCGCCGATGGGTCGTCGAAGTCTTCATAGACATTCTGTCCGTCAAGCAGAACTGTGCCTTCCATGCTGGTTCCGGGAATGGTTTCATTCATCCGGTTGAGCACGCGAAGGAAAGTCGACTTACCACAACCAGAGGGACCGATCAATGCGGTCACGCGATTTTGCCTGATCTTCATGAAGATATCAAACAGTGCCTGAACGTTTCCATACGAGAAATCCAGGTTTTCGACGATCATCTTGAATTTGATATCCGGCTGCAACTTGCCTGACACCGCCGTTGTGGCACTCAGTGTTTTCTTGAAGTCGGTATTACTGGGCGCTGACACAGCTTCTCCTCATTCGCGATCGAATCATTATCGCCACTGAATTCAAAGAAAACGTTAACAGAAGCAATACCAGGACCGTTCCGTAAAGGAGTGGTTTGGTGGCTTCAATATCTGGTGATTGCGTTGCCATGACATATACGTGATAACCCAGTTCCATGAACTGATCATTCAGTTTGGTTGGCAGGTAGGGCAGATAGTAAGCTGCACCGGTGAACATAATCGGGGCAACTTCGCCCGCCCCTCGTGATACGGCCAGAATGGAACCAGTCAGAATGCCCGGCATCGCCTGGGGAATGATAATGCGCCAGATCGTCTGCAGTTTAGTGCCACCGAGAGCGTAACTTGCTTCGCGAAGTTCTCGTGGGATCGTACGCAACGCCTCCTCGGTCGATATAATTACAACTGGCAGGGTAAGCAGGGCCAGTGTCATCGAAGCCCATATGATTGCCGGTTGGCCCCACACCGGTCCTTCTTCGGGATAGAACAGCGAATCCAATCCGCCGCCAACAAATGCAATGAAAAAGCCGAGACCGAAAAGACCGAAAACAATCGAAGGCACTCCTGCCAGGTTATTGATGGCGATCCGGATCAGACGAGTGATTCGCGACTTCGGCGATGTGTACTCCTGCAGATAGATGGCTGTAAACACACCGATTGGAACTACTGCAATGACCATCAGGATCACCAGGGCCACTGTGCCGAAGATCGCCGGAAATACGCCACCGGCTTCCATGCCTTGTTCAGGAGGATGGGTCAGGAATTCCCAGCTGATGGTACCAATGCCACCGATGACGATGTTGCCTATGATGACTGCCAGCATGAGAAGAATTATCAGCACGGCCAGGAAAGTCAGGCCGCGGGGAATAAATCCCCGACGCTTGCGTCCGAATTTCAGATGACCAACCACTTCCAAAGAGTTGGTGTTTGGCTGCAACTCTATCGTCTTCATGTCGCCTTCCCTTGTAACCGTTCTTTG
>DAOWIM010000246.1 GCA_030640905.1 bacterium | reverse complement strand
GCGGACACAAGGCCCGCCGCTACGCGATGAGGGGCTGTTGTCCCGCGTAGAGGGCGGCTTTACGTCGCCCGGTGGCAAGTCGCTCTTACGTAATTGAGAAAAGGTTGCAGTAATGTGAAAGACAGGCTGTGCTTGGCGGCAAGCTGCTCTTAAGTAATTAAGAGAGATTACGGCAAGACTTAAGACAGGCTCCGCCTGCTGTTAAGAAGGGTGGTGGCCGCGGAGGAGAGTCAGGGCTTCGGCGCGGGTGGCGTCTTTACGCATGATCCCGCGAATTGCCGATGTAACAACTTTGCTGCCCTGTTTTTTCATGCCGCGCATCGTCAGGCAGAGATGTTCGGCTTCGACCACGATCAGGAGTCCTTTGGGAGCGATCGCCTCTTCCATAGCGTCGGCAATCTGGGTGGTCATCCGTTCCTGAACCTGAAGCCGATGCGACAGTATTTCGATCACCTTAACCATTTTGTCGAACCCGGCCACTTTGTCATTCTGGGGGATATAAGAAATATGCACATGTCCGAAAAACGGCAGGAGGTGGTGTTCGCAGAGTGAATAGAACGAGACATCGCGGATAATGATCATCTCGTCTTTATTGGAGGTTGTGTATTTTTTTAGTTCGACCGCAGGGTCCTGGTCGATCCCGGCGAGGACTTCTTCAAAATATTCCACCATCCGTTCGGGAGTGCGAACGAGTCCTTCGCGGGAGGGATCTTCGCCGACCCCTTCCAGAATCAGTCTGACACCTTGTTCGATTTTCTTACCGTCGAACGCCATCGGTTACCCTTCTGGTGTCGGGGCCGGTTTTTCGACCGGCTCGGCATCGCCACTGGCGCGACCAATGATTTTATCGACTTCGCGGCTGTCGATAATCTCTTTTTCCAGCAGAGCATTAGCGAGGTCGTGAAGCTTGTCGGTGTTTTCTTTGAGGACACCGGAAGCCGTTTTCTGAGCCTTTTCGATAAACCGTCGAACCTCTCGGTCAATCGTTACCGCCGTTGCTTCGGAGTAATCCTTTGCCTGGTGGATTTCACGTCCGAGGAAAATATGCTCGTCGGTTTTTCCAAACGTGACCGGACCCAATTCGTCAGACATTCCCCAATTACATACCATCTTGCGGGCCAGTTTGGTGGAACGTTCCAGGTCATTCCCGGCGCCGGTGGTCAACTCGCTGAATACCAGCAACTCGGCTTCACGGCCACCCATCAGGACGGCCAGTTGCGTTTCAAGATATTCACGGGAATAATTGTGGCGCTCATCGACCGGCAACGATTGCGTTACGCCCATCGCCATACCGCGAGGGATGATTGTGACCTTGTGGATAGGATCGGCCATCGGGAGAAACTTAGCTACGAGCGTGTGACCGGCTTCGTGAAAGGCCGTAACTTTTTTCTCTTCTTCGGCGATTACCAACGATCGCCGCTCCGTTCCCATCAGGCATTTGTCTTTGGCAGCCTCAAACTCTTCCATCGTGACCGCGCTCTTGTCGCGCCGTGCCGCCAGCAGGGCAGCTTCGTTGGCCATATTGGCCAGATCGGCACCAGACATACCGGGTGTGCCCCGTGCCAGAACTTTCAGATCAATATCGTCGGACAACTTGAGCTTGCGGACGTGCACTTTCAGAATGCCTTCGCGTCCCTTCACATCCGGTATCGGAACGACTATCTGTCGGTCGAACCGGCCGGGACGGAGAAGGGCCGGGTCGAGGACATCGGGACGGTTGGTCGCCGCCACCAGAATGACGCCATCGTTTGACTCGAATCCATCCATCTCAACCAGTAGCTGATTGAGTGTCTGTTCGCGCTCGTCGTGCCCGCCACCAAGACCGGCTCCGCGATGTCGTCCCACCGCATCGATTTCATCGATAAAAATAATACAGGGGGCGTTCTTTTTGCCCTGCTCGAACAGGTCGCGCACACGGCTGGCGCCTACACCTACAAACATTTCAACAAAATCAGATCCGGACATTGAGAAGAACGGAACCTCGGCTTCTCCGGCCACCGCCCGAGCCAGCAGGGTCTTGCCGGTGCCGGGAGGTCCCAAAAGAAGCGCCCCTTTGGGGATCTTTCCACCCAGCTTCTGAAACTTGCCCGGTTCCCTGAGGAACTCGATTATTTCCTGCAGCTCTTCTTTCGCTTCGTCGGCTCCGGCAACGTCATTGAAATTGACCTTCGGTCGCTCGTCGGTCAGCAACTTGGCTTTACTTTTGCCAAACGAAAAGAGACCCTTGCCACCGCCACCGCCCTGCATTTGGCGCATCCAGAACATCCACAGGAAGATGATCAGAATCCACGGCAGGAAGGTCATGAGATATGGGAAGAAATCAGACTGAACTTTGGCGACGATTTTGATATCTTGTTCTTCGAGTCGCTTGATCAGCGCATAATTGTAATCAGGGAACGGTATCCGGGAGGTTATTTTTGAGAAAGACCTGGTTGAACCGGCCGAAACAAAGACGCGACCTTCCTTCAGGACACCTTCGACCTCACGGTCGGTAAATGAAATCTCCATCAGGTTGTCGTTGTCTATCTGCTGAATCAACTCGGTGTATGTAATCTCGACCGAGTCGGTTGCCAGGTCAGAGTAAATGCTGTAGAGGAAAATGACCGCTGCAATCACCGCGGCCCACAAAAGGAGTGGCCGTCCGGTGGTGCGCCAGTTCATCGGCCCGCGCGAGCCGTCATCTTTATCTTTCCCTGATCCGGGGTTACGTTTCTTGTCAGAATGTTTGTTCGACACTTAGTCTCCGTTGTGTTGTGTTGATATGTTTTCCTTATACGCCGTCCGAAGAGGATGTATTCATCTATATCGGCAGAATCCCTGGCAGGCTATGGTTCAATTAGCCGTCCGACAAACGGCAGATTTCTATATTTCTGAGTATTGTCCAGCCCAAAACCGATCACAAAATCATTGCCGAGAGAGAAGCCTTTATACTTAACGCTGACCTCGGTACGGTGGCAGGTCGGTTTGTCTATGAGCGTGACAATTTCTACCGATGCCGGTTTCATTTTCTGCACCTTATCAATGATAGTCGTCACCGTCCGGCCTGAATCGACCACTCCTTCCACCAGCAGGACATGACGCCCTTCCAGCGGAATTGGTACGCCACCGCCAATCACAATCTCTTCGGTAGGTGTACTTCCTTTTCGGTACGAAGCCGCCGATACAAACTCCAACTCCATCGGTAGTTGGATATGCCGCATCAGATCGGCAAGGAATACAATGCAGCCTTTCAAGACACCGATGAGGACAGGTGTTTGATTGTTGTAATCGCTGGTGATGCGCCGACCAAGTTCTCCAATACGACCGGAAATTTTTTCACGGTCCAAAAGCAACTCGAAAGGCCTCAGCCCGATCTGTTCGATTCTGTCGAAATCCAATTGCCAGTACCTTCTCTGTCGATTTGTCTATCTTCACACGGTCGGCTATCTCGTAGCCAACCAGCCAGATGATTCCTTCTTTGTCACACACCACCGGGATCTCATCACGATAGACCCGGCTGACTTTTCTGTCGGTCAGATAATTACTGACCGTCTTGCTGCCTCGCATCCCGAGTGGTACAAATCGGTCACCAACTCTGATGTTGCGGACCGTCAGTGGCGAGACGATCTTATCCCAATCAACCACTATCGCAGAAGATTGTTTCCGTCGGTCAAGCTTCCCGTCCCAACTTTTTTTTCGGGCGGTCAGGGAAGCTTTCAACGATTCGATTGGACACTTCCGTCCAACTTCGATCCGGTTGACAAACTTGATCGCCTTGTCGGGACGCAACACCAACGTTTCATCGACTCGAACAGCTTCCAATTTCCCCGGCAAAGACATCGCCTTGCCCGCCGAAGCACAGAAGCCATCCAAACGCTCGACCACTGCTTTGTCCGGTGCTCGACCGTCGGACGAAAGTGCTATTAGACAACGCCTTAGCAACCTTCGCCGCAACGCCTTATGATACGCTCCAACTTTCTTCAAATCAAGCTCTATTTTCCCTCCGGCAGTCATGCTAACAGAAGTACAGGCTCTCTGCCGGACAATTTCGTTGAGCAGCGCGTCTTCCTCGCGAGCCGTTTCCGACAGATTGATCAGAGCCGAAGTTACCGCCGGGTTGAGGCGCTCTCGGATTTGGCTGAGTAGTCGATAGCGGACGTAATTGCGATCGTACCGTGTGTCCCGGTTGGTGCGATCAGTACAAAAGGCCAGGCTCTGCTTTTTCAGGTAGGTGAGAATCTGGTCTTTGGTCACGTCATATAGAGGCCTGATTATGCGGCCACGCTGGATCGGAATTCCGGCCAGCCCGGCCACGCCGGTACCACGCAGGACTCGGAACAGAACCGTCTCAGCGCGATCATCAAGATGATGCCCTACCGCGATTCGGTGACACCTGTCACGGTTGGCAATTTCGTCGAATGTCTGGTACCGGAAATCACGAGCGGTTTCCTCCACCCCTTTTTTCCTCTTACGGGTGAGAGCCGGGATATCGACAGTAACAACCTCGAAAGGAACCTTGAGTCGGTCGCACATCTCTGCGCAGAAGAGTTCTTCGTCTCCAGCGGCGCGACGGCGAATCTGATGATTGACATAGACCGCTTGCAGGGTGAGCCTGAAACGACGACGCAGTTTTGCCAACACATGCAGCAGCGCTACCGAATCGGGTCCGCCGGAAAAGCCGATTAAGATTCGGTCATCCGACCTGATTAGGTCGTGCTCTTCGATTGTATGGATAACTTGTTGGATCATCTTCATCGACCCTGATGATTAGTGGTCCGGTAGCTCTCAATGGCGATAGCGGTCAGAGATGCCTACCCGAGTTTTTGGCCCAGTTCTTCCAGGCCTTCGGTCTGGCCAATCAGGACCAGAATATCACTTTCGCCAAGGCGGGTATTCGGCCCCGGTGCCAACTCCATAGCTCCACCCGGTTTTTTCACGCCAATTATGTGCACACCGTAATTCTGTTTCAACTGAGATTCGATCAGAGTTTTGTTCACAAGCGGACTTCCGTCAGGAATCATGATTTCCTCAATTGAGAGGCCACCGTCACCCAGTGAAGCGGTGTGCATGAAATCGACCACGTTTGGTCGCAAGCAGGCCATCGCCATGCGCATACCGCCAAGCACGTGCGGCGAGACGACATGATCGGCCCCGGCGCGATGAAGTTTCTTCACACCTTCATCGTAGTCGGCGCGGGCAATGATTTTCAGGTCTCGATTCATGAAGCGGGCAGTAAGTGTCAGGTAGACATTCTGAGCTTCATCGGGTAGCGTCGATACCAGGGTCTTAGCCGATTCTACACCAGCTTTTCGCAGAACGTCATCTTCGGTCGCCTCACCCTGGACACAGATTGCTCCCTCCTGCTGAAGGTTCTGAATCTCAGCATCGCTTTTCTCGATGACGACAAACGGTACTTTGCGTCTCAAGAACTCGAGGGCCACCTGGCGGCCTACCCGACCATAACCGGCAATAATATAGTGGTTTTTCATTTTCTTGATCTTACTCTCCATTTTTCGTTTTCCGAGGAGTTCACGAAGTTGTCCTTCGATAACAATTTGCCCGACTATTGAAGCTGTAAACCAGGCCATCCCAACGCCGCTTACGTATGAGAAACATCACGAAAATCCGACCAGCCCCATGAAGCGGCCGGACTTCACTGAAACCAACAGTCGAGATCGTAATGATTGTCATGTAGAGAGCTTCCAGCGGCCCCATATCCTCCAGCATGCCAAAACCAAGCGTTCCAATCAGGACCAGTGCCACCGCTGATCCGAGAACCAGTCTGAGCTTTGCGAGCGGGCTAAGTTGTTTATTGCGATACATAGGCATGGCTGTATTTTCAATATGGCAAGGCGCTGCGCGGTTGTAAACAGTAAAACGACGGCGGTTTTTGTTGACCCGAAGTTGGTCGTGTGTTACCGGTGATTTATAATGACAGCCGAATCTGCCAACCGTTGGGGTGATTTTGCTCGCTACCATTTGCCGATGCTGGGGTTTTGCGCCGTTATTCTCGGGGTGTCGTCGATTCCCGATTTGGCCGCGCCTCAGATTAGATTTTTGGCTGTAGATAAGCTGGCGCATTTTCTCCAGTACGCCGTTCTTGCGTTCTTGACCCAGCGTTCGTTCTCTCACTGGTCGCCCGGTCTGAAAATCCGGATGGCCGTCCTCTGCTCGTTTGTGTTTGTAGCAGTTTTTGCGTCTTTGGATGAGCTTTACCAGAACCTTATCCCCGGTCGGTTCGCCGATCCGTACGATCTGGCGGTCGATCTTGGGGGAGCATGGCTGGTATTGGCCGTTCGATGGTATTATTCGGCAAAAAGGAGTCGCCGGTAGCCGGTTTGGGCAGGCAGATATTGATCTGGAAAAATCACTGTAAAGCCTTGACTTTGCTGGCCAAAACAATATATTTAAAATGCTATCCGGAACGGCCGGTTAGGGTCGTTTTCGGCACGCGTTTTACTTCATGATTTACTGGTCTGAATAGATTGGTTAAGAAATTGAGATTGGGCAAACAGGCGATTACGGTTGGGCGCATGATGGCTACAATCGGAGGTAACCTGCTTGCTGGCAACGTGGCCAGCGATAATTCTGACCATAATTATGTACTCTGGTGATCGATATTTACCTGAGCTTTTGCACAATTTTGATAAATAGGACACAAAATATAAAAACATAAAATGTGGAGTGTGACGCAATGAAGATGAAACTGTTTGCAACTCTGGCAATTCTGATGATGCTCTCATTCGGAACTGCTTCAGGCCAGACCGATTATCAATTAGCGGTCGACTCGGTGGATGGTCTGCTTGAGGGAGAATGGGGTAAGATCGAAACTGGTGTACCGGTTACGTTCTATATCAAGTGGATTAATCCCGGGGCTCCCAACGAAGCCAAAATGAAAGGCTATTCCAATGGTTTCCAGGTCTACTCGCCCGATGGTGCTACCTGGACTCCGATCACGTGGTTACCAATGTTCTTCATGGAACCCTGGCCCCCGCATACAGATGTCCTTTACCCTGGGTGGGAATGGCTGTACGATGGTGGGCTCAACATGAATCCGTACGGTGTTACCGGCAGCGGTGCTGATACTATCGGTTTCGCCGGGTACCAGAAATACGGTGGAGGTACTCCCCCAGGATTTGAAGGGCAAGTTTTTTCAATCAGTACTCAGTTTGATGCTGCCCAGCACGGCAAGACAATATGTGTTGACTCTACCTG
>DAOWIM010000004.1 GCA_030640905.1 bacterium | reverse complement strand
TACTTCAGGACGCCCGAGTTATCGTCATCGTTGGTACCGCCATAGACATTTTCGGGGGCTACGGGCAGTCCCTCGATATCGTTTTCACCGGCTGGATCGGCAATAGTGGCCTGACCGAGCACGATCACGCCACCCCACAGACCGCGACCGAGCGCGCTTGGAGGTAGAGGTATATCGTTAGGATCGTCAACATCGTCATCAATCGAAGTGAAGACAACGGGGCAATCGGAAGCACCCAGGGCATAAATCAGGCCGCTACGCGAGACAATTAAGGCCGTCGCGAACTCAGCCTGACCGGAGTTGCCCTTGACAATGACACCGGGCTCGATAATCAGCGTGTCGGTTGCATCGACATATACAAAACCGGCGAGGTTATATACATTGTCGCGACTCCAGACTGTCAAACCCTGAATATCGTCGGAAACTGTTTCGATAACGGGCTTGCCATCATCGGTTGTGCAGGCACAGACGCCTGGATCACAATCAACCGTATAGCCACCGCACCAGAGGAAAGTCCAGCCGCAGGTCCACAGATCAGCATTGGGGTCAAAGGCTCCCATGTAATCGACAGTCTCAAAGAAGCCAACACGCGGGAGTCCCGGATTGGCTGGGGGACTATAAGTAGTGGGATCAATCCAACTACCGGCGTTGCCGGGGCGGGGGTCCAGAAGACCGTTATTCTGCCAGTCAATATTGGCTAGCAACGGATTGGTCAGAGTGTTGTTCAAGGCAACGATAGCAAAGATCGAATCATTCACCCAGGGTTCGCCGGCACTAAACAGTCCACCGCCCATGTTCCAGAAAAAGTTGTTTTCAAAATAAAGGTCGCCAACGGACAGGCGCTCGCGACTATCGGCGCCACTGGTCAGGTCTTCCACACGAATTGCCGTACCTTTGTGGTCGGTGAAGATTGAGTTGTAATAACCACCGCCGGCGTTGTCGCGAATGGCAAAACACTTGGAGTTAATCGAACCGGAAGCAGGCCCCGCGCCGATCGCCGTCACATTTGACAGCAGCGGCGTTGCGAACGGAGTCTGGTTTTCAGGTGAGACAGCGCCATCGTGCTCACCGTAAGTGTCCGAATCGACCGTATCATTAATTGTGAAAATAAACTGAGCGTTTCCACGCCAGCCTTCATCGTAATCAATATGGTCGTCACCGCCAAAGGCGCAGACAATGTGCTTGATATTGACGGTACCACCGAAGAGTTCAACGCCATCATCAACGTTGGCGAAGATTTCAATGTAGTCAATAATCGTGCCGCGACCCACACCACCTAAAGTAAGGCCGTTGATCTCGTTAGCTGCGCCGATTATTGAACCACCGTGACGGATTGATACGTACTTCAGGATTCCCGAGTTATCGTCATCATTGGTGCCACCATAGACATTTTCGGGGGCTACGGGTAGTCCCTCGATATCGTTTTCACCGGCCGGATCGGCAATAGTGGCCTTACCGAGCACGATCACGCCGCCCCACAGGCCGCGACCAAGCGCGCTCGGCGGGAGCGGAATATCGTTAGGATCGTCGATATCATCATCAATCGACGTAAATATAATTGGATTCTCCGGTGTGCCTTCGGCGTAAATACGTCCTCCGCGAGAAACGATTATCGCAGTGGCAAATTCTGCCTGACCGGAATTGCTTTTTATGATGGTACCAGGCTCAATGATAAGAACCTCACCGTCTTCGACATAAACGAAGCCAGACATGTTATACACAGTGTCTGAACTCCAATACGTCAGACCCACAATATCTGCTGAGGTGACGACCTTGACAGGCTTGCCGTCGTCGGTCACACCGGCCAGAGCAATAACTGGCATGATAATTGTGGCCAGAGCTATTAGGAAAGTACGTCTCATTTAGTATTGCTCTCCATTAGTTTCTTAACAGAATTTTGATTACCTTCTTCTTTATCTCGTGCAAACAAATCAATTCGATAATCATCGAACTGGGTCAATCGGATGTGTTGCCTCATGCCATAGGCCGTGTTCTCCTCATCCTGTGCTTTTCTTATTCATCTCTGCTGTCTCGTTGGTCGTCCCCATGCTTTAGATCTGGCTCTCGAAAGCAAGGACGCTGGTAATACACGCGCTTGCCCTAATACTAAGTGGAAAATATTTCCCCTGTATTAGGGCTGGATTAAAATTCTGCATAATTGGAGCATTTGTGCATGAGCTATTCAAATTTGTAGGATAAGCCGACCGAGAAAGAGCGACCGCTACCGTACGATCGATAAATGGCCTCTTCGTGATCGGAATCATATGTTTCGACATGGCGTGAATCCAGGATATTGCGAGCGGCCACTTTCAGATTCAATCTCCAGAACAGACGCTGCGCTGCGATAACATCGACCGTGCTGCGGGCTCTTTCGTAAACGTCCGGTGTCCCACCCGGGGCGTTAACGGCGAACCTCTTGCCGACGCGATTCCAATGGAGGTTTAGATTCGTTCCGAGAAGTGGATTGTCGTAACCAACACTCAGGTTGATTACATAAGGCGCCTGGCCGAACATCTGGCGCGTATCTTCAGCGTTCGGATCGTACGCAAGCTGCTGAATGAGTTCCTCTTTGGGAATATCAACCTTGGAATGGACGATAGCGAGGTTACCACCGATGTCGACATATTTGAGATATGAAGCGAAATCGTCCAGACGTTTTCTAATCTCAAATTCAGCGCCTATCAGGCTAGCTTTTTCAATATTCTGCGGGCCGATGTTGTTTTCATTGGCATCAAGAATGGCCAACTCTATTGGCTGGTCAAATTTCTTGTAAAAGCCGCTGATCGCGACGATCTCACCGGGGCGATAGAACCACTCCCAGCGCAGATCGAAATTGTCGATCAGAGTCCGCTTCAGATCCGGATTACCGTTGTATTTCTTGCCGGAACCGCCAAAATCGTCGGAAGCATAGGGAGCGAACTCGCGGAGGGTCGGGCGAGCCAGAGTACGGCCATAGGCTGCCCTCAGGTTCATTTTCGGTGAAAGTGCGTAGACGAGATTCAGCGAAGGTAACAGGTCGCTCTCTTCAAGGTTGCCGGAAGCGAAACCGCTGATATAACCTTCGGCAGTTGTGTCGTAGCCGTTCTGAACGATCATTTCGGTCGTTTCGTAACGAACGCCGGTGATAACGGCAAGATG
>DAOWIM010000236.1 GCA_030640905.1 bacterium | reverse complement strand
GATATCGACCGGTGCGAACAGAACGAACGCACGAGCCGGTTTGTACGTAGAAACATTGAACGTCCGGATGTGAATAGAATATGAGGTTGTAACGATCAGTGACCGAACGGCTGTATTATAACGATCCGAATCAATTGGAGTTTGAGGCAACAATCCGCGAGTCCGGTCAGGTTGAGGATCGATTTTTTGCGGTACTGGATCGGTCAGCGTTCTATCCTACCTCTGGCGGCCAACCACACGATACCGGTCAACTGAATAATATTGATATCGTCGAGGTTACGGTTGAGGACGACGAGTCGGTTCGACACTGGAGCAACTCAGCCCTTGGCGAACCTGGCGATACGGTTAGAGGTGTTGTAGACACTACTCGCCGTCGGCATTTTCGTCAGCAGCATACCGCCCAGCATATAGTCAGCCACGTCTTTCACTCGATGTACTCGCTGCGGACAATGTCGGTGCATCTGGGGGAAGAGTACTCGGCTATCGAATTCAACACCGACACTTTCCCGCCGGAGAAACTGAAACAGGCCGAGAAGGCTTCCAATGATATCCTTGCGCAAAACCTGCCGATAGAGATTTTGATTGTTGCTGCTGCTGAAGCCGCATGTCTGCCGCTTCGCAAGGAGCTTACGCGGACGGGGAAGATTCGGGTTATTCGGATCGGTGATATTGAGTACTCACCCTGCGGTGGAACGCATTGCAACAGCACGGCCGAAGTTCGCGCCATCAAGTTGACCGGTATTGAGAAAATTCGTGGCCGTATCCTTGTCAAGTTTCTTGCCGGTGAGATTGCACTGGAAGACTACTTTGGTCGGTACGAGGTGACATCGGAGTTGTCGCGGAAGTTTACCTGCCATTTTAGCGATTTGCCTGAGAAGGTGATTTCGCTTCAAACAAATGCCAGTGAGCTCAGACAGGAGGTGGCAGCTCTCGGAAAAGAACTACTTCCGGTCCGTGTCGAAAGTATGGCCGGGTCGGTTCGGACGGTCGGGAAATACCAGTTTGCGTCGGGCGATATTGGTTCGACCGATGCGAAATCAGCCGTCCAGTTGGCGCAAGCGGTCGCTGAAAAAATCGAAGGCGCAGCGCTGGTTCAATCGGGTGGGCGGTTGGTGATTGCTGTGTCATCGCAGAGCGGTCTTCATGCCGGAAAATTGACCTCGAAGTTCAACCAGCGTTCCGGTCTCAAGGGTGGTGGCGGGCAGACGATGGCTCAGATCGGTGGAGCCGAGGATGGGAAACTGAGTCAATATGTCGAACTGTTTTCTTCGGTGCTGAACGATGAGTAAAATCAAGATCATAGCCCTCTTGCTATCTATCGCGCTGGTGCCGTTGAGTGTGTTTTCACAGAAGGCAGATAAGCTGAAGCTTGAATATTGCGACCAGTTCGAGGTCGTTCGAGAGGGTGACCACTACGTGACCTTTGCGGTGGGCAACGCGCGATTCCGAACTTCTACCGGTCTCATCCGATGTGACTCGGCTATCTGGCGCAAGGGAGAGTCGGTGCGACTCAATGGCAATGTCTTTATCGACGATGAGAAATACCTGCTTCGGGCTGACTCAGTATTCTACGATATCATTAACAGCGATGCGCTGGCTCGTGGTCAGCATGTCGAATTATGGTCGTACGAAGATTCGATTTACGCGACCGGCACGCACGCATTTTTCAATCGCCGGCAGGAGTTTTTCTACATGGAGGAACGTCCGACGCTTTTTATCGACTACCCCGACACGGCTCGGATGATTCAGGTCGTTTCCGACTATGTAGAGTATCATTCGGAAACGAGAATTGCTGAGGCGGTCGGTAATGTCGAGATCATCTCCACCGATATTTCATCACAGTCGGGTTGTGCTATCCTGCATGCCGGCACAAATGACCTCGACCTCTTCGAGAACCCTAAAGCTCAGCGCGGGAGTTCGGAAATATCCGGGGCATTGATTCTGATATCGTTTGAGAATGATCTGATCAGACAGATCGATGTTCTCGATTCAGCCGAGGCGGAGTTTGTGGAGCCGACCGATTCAACCGAAACCGCCTTTGATCGCTCCACCCTTCGCGGTCGCCGCATTATTTTCGATTTCAAGTATGGCGTTCTGGACAACATCCTCTGCTACGGTCAGGCCTATTCCTGGTACTACCCCTCGACTGAAGGCAAGAGTGAATATCACCAGAACACTGTCAGCGGGGATACGATCAGGTTCATTGTTGAGCATGAGCAATTAAAAGAAGTCGATATCACCGGTGGTGGTATCGGCATGTATCTCACCGGTAAGATCGACGAGGAGACGCTGCTTCCGGGGGATACGATTGAGTACCAGGGCGAATATATTGAATACAGCCTTCGTGATTCGGTGATAACGCTTAATGAGGCTGCGCATGTCACCGACGGTTCTGTCTCGCTCGATGCTCACCTGATTCTTTTTGATACCGAGAAGGGGTTGATTGAAGCGTTTTCGGCATCGGTTGACTCAATCTCAGATACCGGTACCACAGTAGATGATTATTCGGAGCGGTTTCAACCCGGCGAGATCCCGGTGGTGCTTCGTGACGGCGGCGACGAAGTTTTTGGAAACTACCTGCTCTATTCGGTGGAGACCGAAAAAGGTCGCATTGTTCAGTCCAAGTCCGACTATGAAAAAGGTCGTTACTACGGCGAGAAGCTGTTCCGCGAACAAGAGAACATTTTCTACGTTTGTGACGGGCGTTATACCACCTGCGATGCCGACGAGCCGCATTTCCATTTTCATTCTTCAAACATGAAACTGATCGAAGGGGAGAAGCTGATCGCCAAGCCGGTAATCTTCTATATAGAACGCATTCCGATTCTGGCATTACCTTATTACATCTTTCCTCTTAAATCGGGGCGTCACTCGGGATTCCTGCCATTCACTTTCGGGAAATTCCAGAAGGGCGAACGGTATATTCGTGATGTCGGATACTACTGGGCGGCATCGGAGTTCTGGGACTGGAAGGGTTCGTTCGATTACTTCGAGGAAAACCAGAACCTGACGTTCAACAGTCGAGTCAATTTCAATAAGAGATATGTGCTGAACGGGTATCTCGCCGGTAGTTATCTTCGCGATACAAACTATGATTACACAACCTCGACCGAATCGAAACGTAATCGTTGGGTGATCAACAGTGCGTACAATCATACTGTTTCGCCATCTTTCAACATCAGGGCCAACGGTCGTTTTGTTTCGGACAAGACATATTATAGTGACTACTCTCTCAATAGTAATGATCGTCTTGACCGGCTGATCAAATCGCAGGTTTCTTTCTCAAAGAAGTTTGGCAAGAACATATCGCTTAGTGGTAACGTTACGCATACCGTTAATCTTGATCAGGAGTCGAGAACCGATAATCTCCCCACGATGTCGCTGTCCCTGCCGACGATCTGGCCATTCGGTAACGGTAGTCGTGACGCCGATGGGAAACTGCAGCAGAGCTGGTATCAGCGTATTACTTTCCGGTATTCTCCGCGGTTTCGCAATTATTCGTCTCGAGAAACGCTGGACTCGGCAATTATCTCCGGAGAGGACACTACGACTGTTTCGTGGCGGACACGGAAGAAGTATGCCCGGATAGACCATAACCCAAGCCTCAACCTGCCCGCCATGAAGTTGAGCCATTTTGCAAACATCATCCCTCGCTTTAGTTATTCGGAGTCATGGTATAAGATTTACTCGACCGATCAGTCGGAGGCCTGGGGTATTGATGCCTCTACAACTTATCGGGCCTACTCCTACAGCGCAGGTGTCACCGCCAACACAACGCTCTATGGTACCATCTATCCAAATGTTGCCGGTCTCGCTGGACTGCGGCAAGTGCTAACCCCCTCAGTAACCTACGCCTGGTCGCCGGAGATAGACCGCCATCCGGCAATCCGGAGTTTTGCCGGCGGTGGACCAGGGAGCGCCAAGAGTTCGAGGCTCTCATTTTCTCTAAATCAGTCATACCAGGCCAAAGTTGGGATGGGGGAGAGCCAAGAGAATCTGCAGTTGCTGTCGATCACATCGAGTTTCAGCTATAACTTTGAGAACGAGACGCGACCGTATTCAGGATTATCCACCACCTATCAATCGGGACAGTTTGGACGACTCAGTTTCAATGGACGGCTGTCGCATTCGTTCTATCGTCCGGGTACTGATGAGGTCCATTTCTGGAGCCCGTATTTGGAGGACTTCAGCTTCAACGCACGGCTGTCGCTTGGAGGCAAGTATTTCATCTTTGAGGAACCGACTTCAATTGTGCAACCCGGTGTCGATAGTCTCCCACCGACCGCGCCAAGAGCAGCTCCAACAGTGAGGCAGACAGGTTGGAATCTATCGGCTACATATAGGTATAGTGAGTCTGGACGGGATGCCGCATGGCGGAAGCGGAGTTTCATCAATTTCAGTCTACGGTTCAACCTGACACCGACCACAAGTATTGCATATTCTCAGTACTATGATATCAACCAACAACTTACCATCCGAAACACGGTAAATATCGTCAAGACAATCCACTGCTGGACCGGAAGTCTCTACTGGGTGCCAATCGGCTCTAACCGAGGCTTTGGCTTCAAGTTATTCGTGACGCAGATTCCCGAGATCAAGCTGGATAACAAGCACGATTCATTCCTCGATACCATGCGCCGCTGACCCAGCTAGACTCAAAAAGCCGGAAAAGGCTGATTTTACGCCTTTTTTGCCCTTATTTTAGTTGACTTAAATTCACTTTTTGGCTGAAATTAGAGCCGAATAATGATATGAAATCCAAACCCTAAAGAAATGGAAGGTTATTATGACAAAGGATGAGATGATTGCCAGAATCTCGACGGATTCCGGGATTTCCAAGAAACAGGCCTCGGCAGCACTGGAATCATTTATGAGCGGAATCACCACGCAGCTCAAGGATGGTCAGAAAGTCAGTTTTGCCGGTTTCGGTACGTTTGCCTGTTCAGATCGCAAGGCTCGCATTGGACGCAATCCTCAGACGGGCGACAAGATCAATATCCCGGCGACAAGAGTTCCTGTCTTCAAAGCAGGGAAGCATCTGAAGGAAGCCGTCCGCAAATAGGATTTGTAAAGCTACGGCTGAAGGCAGGGGTAGCCTACCCCTGCCTTTTTTTGTTGAATTTTAAAGCGTGTACGACAAACTTGATATATGGCTTCAAAGCGGAGAAAAAGCGCACCGGATAAAGGGAAAAAGGCACTCGGAGTTGTTCTGTTCCTTGTGGCCCTGCTCCTTCTTATCTCCCTGATATCGCACGGACAACCGGACGACGCGCGGATCGTCGGTGAGGTCGATAGTCACCTCAATCCATTTCAAATCAAGTTTGGCAATCAGGCCGGAATGCTTGGCGCGTACCTATCGTACCTGTTGCTTGGCCTGGTTGGCTGGCTGGCATTCTTCCTGCCGCTGGGGCTGATCTACCTCTCGTTGCGCATGTTCTCCTCCGAGCTGGCGACTCGCTTGGAACTCAATTCGCTAATCATTTTCACCGTCTCGTTGCTGGCTACGATGATCTACAACATACACCTGTTGGTGCCCAGAACGTTGAGCCGGGCGGTTGATTTGCCGGGGGGGATCATCGCCGAATACTTTACGGTGTGGTCTCTGAAAGTGGTCGGAGAACTCGGGTCGTATATCGTGCTAAGCGGATTGATCCTGATCTTGCTGATTCTTTTTTCATCGTTATCACAGATATTCTCACTGGAGTTGCGGTTGCCTAAGACCGACGCGATTACCGATCTCTTGCGCGCATCGTGGAGATCGCTGGCGGCGGCTTTTTCTTTCAAGTGGGTTGGTTCCTTGTTTGAGCGGAGAAGTGATAGCAACGATGATGATGAGTTTGCCGAAGATGAAGCCGATAGTCCCGAATATGCCACCGAGAGCACTGTGGCAGCATCGGACAAACCGAAGATCGACACCGACAGGCCATCCCCAACGAGAGGTAAAAGGCGGACCACATTGGTGAAACCGGCCGAGCCGCTGCAAATCAAATCTATTGAGTACAGTTACCCGACTCTTGACCTGTTGAAAGACAACCCCAACGAGGGAGCTTCAGTCCAGGGTGAGGAACTCACTCAGACGGCACGGGCGCTCTGTGAGACACTGGAGACGTTTGGTGTTTCAATCGATGGTAACATAGAGAAGTTTCCCGGTCCGGTCATCACACGGTACGAATTTAAGCCGGCGTCCGGAATCAAGATCAACCAGATTATCAATCTCTCCGATGATCTGGCGCTGGCCCTCAAGGCGAAACGGATCAGGATAATTGCTCCGATTCCCGGCAAGGCGGCGGTTGGTGTGGAGATACCGAATCGCAACGCGCAGACTGTTTATCTTAAAGATATCCTGACCTCGGAGGCCTACAGCGACAAGAAGGCGATTCTCCCGCTGGCTCTCGGCAAAACGACCGCCGGGCGACCATATGTCTGCGACCTTACCAAGCTTCCTCATCTCCTGATTGCCGGAGCTACCGGATCGGGCAAATCTGTTTGTATCAATGTAGTGGTAACTTCGTTGCTTTACCGGCTGCATCCGCATCAGGTCCGATTTATTATGATTGATCCCAAGATGCTGGAACTGTCGATCTATGCCGGTATTCCGCACCTGGCCCGACCGGTAGTGACCAAGCCGAAGCGTGCCGAGCGAGTGTTGGCCGAGGCTGTCGCCGAGATGGAGAAGCGCTATCGAAAGTTGGCCAATGCTTCGGTTCGCAATATCGAAGACTTCAACGCCAAACAGGACAATCCCGAACAACAGTTACCGTATATTGTCATCATGGTTGATGAACTGGCCGACATGCTGATGTCGAGCAGTTCATCCCGAACTGAGCTATTGATAACGCGCCTGGCGCAGATGGCGAGAGCTGTTGGTATCCATTTGATACTGGCCACTCAGCGACCATCGGTTGACGTTATAACAGGATTAATCAAAGCTAACTTCCCGGCACGCATGGCGTTCCAAGTCTCTTCTAAAGTAGATTCTCGCACCATCATTGATGGCAACGGCGCGGAGAAACTGCTTGGCAACGGCGATATGCTCTTTTTGTATCCCGGACAACCGGAGCCGATTCGAATCCACGGAGCATATGTAAGGTCTGAAGAAACGACGTCGATAGTTGAGGCGATCAATGCCCAGGGTCTTGAGATGTTTGCCCTTGAAGGGATATCACAGACCTCCGGCGATACCACCGAGCGGGAAGTCGATTTTGGCGATCCACTCTTCAAAGAGGCGTGCGAAGTGGTCGTACGGCACAAGCAGGGTTCGGTATCGTTGTTGCAGCGCAGACTCGGTATCGGTTATCAGCGGGCTGCTCGTCTGATTGACAAATTGGAAGGTGCTGGTATTGTCTCTACTTTCGATGGCTCCAAGGCGCGAGAAGTCATGGTAGACAAAGTATATATAGATAACCTCTTTGCGCAGGCTGGGGGAGCCGTCACTACGGACTCAGGCCAGAACTCCTAAACTCCCTGAACGTATAAGTCGATATGATCGCTCGCAGGACAATTCTAACTATCTGTCTCAGCCTTTCGCTGGCCACTGTGGCTGCTGGTAGCGATGTCTTTGACAAAATCAAAGCGTCACTGGCTGAGGCTGAATGCTGCCACCTTGAGTTTCTCAGCGTGATTGAATCAGATGTTTTCGATCAGGTTGACTCCATATACGGAGTCGCGCTGATCGCTTCGGACGGCCGGTACGATCTACAGGTGGGCAGCGATCGTTACTCGTTCGATTTGCACAGGACGTACAGTTTTTCGGCGGAGAATAATCAGGTCGCTATCGAAAAACCAGCTCCGGGGAGCCATCCCGATGAGCAGGTCACTTTTGTTACTTCGCTTGATCGCTACTACACGACCGAAGTACTGAAACCTGATTCGCTCTACCGTCTGGTGATAAGGCCAAATGTAAAGGCTGAGATTCCGGATTCACTGATCGTCTCGATTGATGCCGACGCGGAGATGATCAACCAGATCGAGTACTATGATATCAACGAAGAACTCAATCGTTTTACGATCCTGAAACAGAGCATTGGGATCAAATGCGACGAACAACGGTTTACGCCGGACTTTCCCGACTCAGTAGAGAAACTGCGGTTGCAGTAGATGAAATTCTACTTCCACAAACTTGGTTGTCCAAAGAACGATGTTGATGGCGACTACATCATTGCCAAATTGGTTGCTCTTGGGCACGAACCAGTATCCACGCCGGAAGAAGCCGATTCGGTAATTGTCAACACCTGCGGTTTCATTCTACCCGCCCGTGAGGAGTCGATAAACGAAATCCTGCGTCTTGGGCAACTCAAACAGGAGGGCCGCATCAAGACTATCTACGCCACCGGTTGTCTCAGTCAACGCTCCGGTGAGGAGTTGCTTTCCGGGATGCCGGAGTTGGACGGCGCTTTTGGATTGGGAGTGTTTGATGATATCGCCGCTGTGGTCGGTAATGCCGAGTCGAAATCTTCTGTTCTCCGAGACGAGTCGGAATCGCTGATCTACATTGATGGTGAGCAACGCTATGTCGGCGACGATCTGCCATACGCTTACCTGAAAATTTCAGACGGGTGCGACCGTCGATGCACCTACTGTGCGATACCTTCGATACGCGGACACTACCGGAGTCGTCCGGTCGATTCCATCGTGAAAGAGGCCGAGTTTTTAGCCAGTCGGGGGAAAAAAGAACTTATCCTCGTATCCCAGGAAGCGACTCAGTACGGTCGCGATTTGAAAAATGGTCCCAATATAATAGAGCTGCTTCAAACGCTGGGGCAGGTTGACGGGGTGGCATGGTTGCGACTGATGTATCTCCATCCGGCGGAGGTCGATGAAAAGCTTATTGATTTTGTCATAAATGATACCCGGACGTTGAGCTACTTTGATTTGCCACTCCAGCACATCAATGATGAAATCCTTGGCAAGATGCGGCGGCGTGTGACTCGGGAACAGATTGAGCGGCAGATTGAGAGGATTCGGGCCGGATCGTCTGAGGCTGCTATCAGGACTGTTTTTATTGTCGGTTTCCCCGGCGAAACGGAAAAACATTTTGAAGAACTGCGGACCTTTGTAGCCGAGCAGGAATTTGACCGGTTGGGCGTTTTTGCCTATTCTCAGGAGGATGGCACACCCGCCGCCGAAATGCCTGATTCGGTCCCCGAAGAGGAGAAAGCCCACCGGCTGGACGAATTGATGTCGCTGCAGCGCGAGATAGCCCTCGACCGAAATATCTCCTTGATAGGGTCGATCAAAGAGGTTATTATTGACCACTCAGTGGATGAGAGCTGGGCGGTCGGACGAACGCGAGCCGATTGTCCGGATATCGATCAGGAAGTGTTTGTCGATGGATGCAATCTTAGTCCGGGTGACATGGTGACAGTCAGGATCAGTGCTGCTGAAGGGTACGATCTGGTTGGCTCCGTATTGGGAAACTCAGAATGATACAGTTTGAGAAGCTTGGGATATTTTTATCAAGGCCAATTGCCTTCCTTCTGGTGGTGATATATCTGTTGCAATCCGGCCTGCTGATATACTTGATCAAAGACAAGTTTGATCTTGAGAAGCAAATTACTTATCAACAGGCACGGATCGAGGAACTTGAAGAGAGGCTCCAGATATTCAAGGCCATCGACGATTTCCAGATCGGCTTTAATGAGACCGAGGTCTTAAAGCTTGCCGATGTGATCTATGACGAGAGCAGTCGCTATCGGTACGACCCGATGTTTGTCCTGGCAATCATCTTAACCGAGTCATCGTTTAAGAAGGGGCAGAAATCTAATGTGGGAGCCCGTGGTTTGATGCAGGTGGTGCCGTTTGTTGGCCGCGATCTGGCGCAGCGGTCTGGTGTCGATTGGCAGGGTTCCGAAACCTTGTTTGAACCGGAGACCAATATCAAGCTTGGCACGCTGCATCTCTTTGAACAGATTTTGAAGTTTGGAGACATCAAGAAAGCGCTGGTAGCGTATAACATGGGTGAGACGAGGCTTCGAGGGTTGCTTCGCAAGCAGAGACCAATGCCAAAGACCTATTTGAATAAAGTGATGGACAACTACAAAATGCTCAAGGAGACATACTCAGTTTGAAAAGATACATCATTGCATTTGCAGTCTTGATGATAGTGATCCCCGGCATAGTCGGTACCGGATGCGGAGGTTCAAAATCGATTTCTAATCTCACGACCGCCGAGCTCTTCCAGATCGGTAAAGAGAAGTATGACGATGGCAAGTACTTCAAAGCTCTGTCATATTTCCAGGCTATTGTCTATAACTATCCCGGCGAATCAATTGTCGATACAGCCCAATACTATCTGGCTTTGTCCTATTACGGTAACAAGGATCACGAGCTGGCACAGGTAGAATTCAATCGACTTGTCCTGAACTACCCGGCATCGGTTTACTTCGAGCATGCCGTGCTTTTTCGGGCAATCTGCGCCTTTGAATCATCACCGAGCAACTACGCGCTTGATCAAGATGGACTCCAGCAAGCGATTGGACTATTTGAGGATTTCATTATCGATTTCCCCGAGTCGGAGTTGCAAGAGGATGCCCACAAGTACTTGAATAATGCTCGAGACAAGCTCGCCCGGAAGTATTTCAACAGCGCCGTCACTTACACACGAATGGGCGCATACAAAGCGTCCCAGATTTACTATCAATTGGTTATCGACGAGTACACCGACTCAGAGTTTGCTCCCGAAGCTCTTTTTGGTCTGGCCGAAGCCAACTTCAAGGCTGGTGAATTTGATGAAGCGTGTCGTCTCCTTGAGAATTTCCTGACGATTTACCCTGACCACAAACTGGCGGCCAAAGTGACGGAGATGACTGTTGAGGCTGCGTTCCTCAAGGGTACCGCAGCATCCGAGAGAGGCGAGTACGAATCGGCACGGACTATTTTCCGAGAGTTGATTGAGAGATTTCGGCACACCGACCGGGAGCGTTTTCGCAGAGCATACGAATGTTTGGATAAAGTTAATCAAGCTGCAGACGAGGAATCGCAGGTGGAAAATGAAGACACCGGCGCACGGGGGGAATTGGGGCATCCTCGGCGGGGCATTTGACCCCGTCCATCTGGGACACACTACTCTCGCCTCGGAGATTGCGGACGCCGCGTCTCTGACCGGTGTTCTCTTTGTCCCATCGTATCGGCATCCTTTCAAGACCGGGGAATGCGGAGCGTCATTTGAGGACCGCGTTCGTATGTTGCAATTGGCTACCCACGAACGTGAGAGTTTCATCGTTAGCGAGATTGAACATGAGCAGGACCTCCCAGGCTACACGGTCGATATGATTGCTGCCCTGAAAAG
>DAOWIM010000030.1 GCA_030640905.1 bacterium | reverse complement strand
AATCCGACAACAATCATCAGGACACCAGCCACCAGAGCAACAAACTGACCAACTTCAAGAAACGGTTAAACTTCCGGCAGAAACCATTCTGGATAGGCGCCCATGCTTCTAAGAATCTGCCACGCGGTCGCCACCAGAGCCATCATGGACCCCGACAGGAACGCGAACCGACCCGAAATACCGCCCTCAGTAAAAAACCGCAGGCGATAGACAAGAAAGACAATAACGATCAGAGTCAGCAACGTCAGCAAAACGCCGGACCATATTGCAGCCATCAATTTTCCTCCATTATATGTCCATGTAGCGTGTAGGCATCGGCGCTGGAAATACTGACCGAAACAATGTCACCTTCCTTCGCGCCCGTCTTAAACAACACAATCTTGTTGCCTTCGGTTCTCCCACGCATCATCGCAGCGTCGCGTCGTGAAACTCCTTCTACGAGGCAACGAACAACGCGACCAACCTCTCGCTGGTTACGATCATAACTGATTGCCTGCTGGAGTTCGATCAGCTTCTGCAATCGTTCGATCTTGATATTTTCGGGAACATCATCGACCTGCTTGGCAGCAGCCGTTCCGGGACGAACTGAATAGCGAAACATAAAAGCAGAATCAAACTGAACTGTTTTCACCACCTGCAGCGTCTGCTCGTACTCCTCTTCAGTCTCAGTTGGAAAACCAACCATCAGATCGGTAGTCAACGACACGTAGGGCAACTTCTCTCTAATCGAGCCAACTATTCCCAGGTAGTGCTCAGCCGTATACTTTCGCCCCATCGCTTCCAGCACACGACTCGACCCCGACTGCAAAGGCAGGTGAATATGAGGCATGATACGATCAGAGCCGGCCATGACTTCAAGTAAATGCTTCGAGATATCTTTGGGGTGCGATGTCATAAAACGCAGGCGAGCCAGATCAGTCTCTTCGACCAACCGCTGCATCAATTCGGGAAAGGCAATTTCGCCATGATGATAACTGTTGACATTTTGCCCCAGCAGCGTGATCTCAACAACACCATCAGCGACCAGTTTTCTCACAGATTCGACTATGACATCAGCGGAGTGGGCAACCTCTCTGCCGCGAACAAACGGTACGATACAATAGGTGCAGTAGTTGTCGCAGCCTCGCGATATAGTAACAAAGGCTGAGAATGGTGTCTCTCTTGACGGCTCGATAGTATCGATATTCTCATGTCCAAAAGCGGTATTGATCGGCGAGACCCCTTTTCCTTCCGCCACGACATCCGGTAACTCAAACACTCGGTCAGTCCCAAGAACAAAATCAACCTGGGGCGCTTTCTCTACAAGCTTCTCTCCCAGACGTTGCGCCATGCAACCAACCACAGCCACCTTCATATGCGGTCTGGCTTTCTTCAGTCTCACCACATCTCCCAGACGGCCAAAGACACGTTCTTCGGCCTTCTCTCGTACCGAGCAGGTATTGAATATCAGCAGATCGGCTTCTTCTTCGGTGACAACCCGAGAAAACCCTCGCGAGGTCAAAGTAGCGGCCAGCGTAGAGGAATCGGCCAGATTCATCTGGCAACCAAAGGTCAATATATGAAAAGTTCGGATCCTGCCGTCGCTCTGCATGGCGAACCCCAGAGTAGTAAGTATGTATCGTTCTCTGATTTCAACTGATTGAAAGAACCACTGAGCGTGGCAAAAGGCAACAAAAAGATGCAGGCAGGGCGCATCCGAAACCGAGAAATCGAGTCCCTACAAAAATGCCCCCGACCTGCGGGGGCATCATAATCAGGGATTATATTTTATCCGTATGGTTATTCCACACAACCGGGTACAGGTAGGGGACCTGTCGGAATGCCAAACAGATACTCAATCAGATAGATAATGTCTGAAACGTTGATTTCACACGAGCCATTGGCGTCTCCCTGGTTCAGCGATGGCGGCGGCGCTCCCAGCGGGATACCAAATAGATGATTCACGAGATATGTAATATCGGAGATATTGCGATCCCCATCGTCGTTGGCATCGCCAGAGACTCCGGTAAAGACCCAAGCTATGTTAAGCTCATATGATGCCTCGTGCGATTCGGTCAGCACATCGTCATCGACACGCACCGAAAAAGCGTAGTGACCACTGTCGTCGGGCATGCCACTAATAACACCATCGCCGCTCAATGTAATCCCAACGGGAAGGGCGCCATCACTGAGCGAGAAAGTGAAATCGCCGGACCCGCCCCTGGCCTCTACTGTATCCAGATAAGCAGCAGCGCGGGCGCCGTCGTTGAGGTCATCATCAGTAGTGACAATCGTCAAGACCCATGGCTCCATTGTCTCATATTTCAGCACCCAGTCTATCGGGTCGAGCTGAACAGAAGTCACCTCATCAAGAAAGGTCAGGTGCAACAATTTGCTCCGCTCACCTAAATCCAACGTGACGGTATCATCCGGCGCCGAAGCAAACCCAAAGACAAAATCAACCGGCGTCCTGAAAACCTGTGGCTGGCTTGTCTGAATCTGGTCGACGTGCAGATAAACTTCGTACCCGCCGCCGTCAATTGGTCCGGTCCAATACGCCCAATCGTAGTTGGGTCGATATTCACCGTATATCCAATCTTCAAAGAACCAGTCCAATTCGACCCCGGTAGCAACCTCGACCACTTCGTGGAATTCTGCTGTAGTCGCAGCCCCGTGTTGATACTGCGAATTGTAATAGGCCGAAACAGCATCGGCAAATTTGGCCTCACCGAGTACGCCGCGCAGCATATGCACGACCCAAGCCCCTTTGTCATACGAGAGACCGCCATGAAATATCCTACTCACACTGGTTGTGTCATCACAGTAGACAGTTCCGCCTCCGGTATATGCCATACCATTCATGTAGTTATGGTAAGATGTCCAACCCTCGGTCTCAAGGTAGTACCACGCCTCCGAGTATGATGCCCAACCCTCATTGAGCCAGATATCCGCCCAGCTTTCACAGGTAATCATATTTCCCCACCATTGGTGGCTGAGCTCATGAACAACTACCGGTTCCCAAAAACCAAACCAACTACCAGCCATTGAGGACATTGTCTGGTGCTCCATGCATCCCCCCCACTGGAAGTGAGAGTGACCGTATTTCTCTGTCGCAAAAGGATAGGGACCGAATACATCGCTGTAAACAGTCAGAGCCTGCGGTATAACGGCCCAACCAGTCAGAGAGGTGTTGTAGAGGTCCGGGTACACGGCATATACCAGCGGCATGGTGTCGGCATCATTGTTGTAAACCCATTCGTCTTCCCAAACCGTATAGTCCGAGATTGCTACCGAAAACAGGTAAGTGACAATCGGATACCCAACAGAATAGTAAAACGTATGTGTGTTATCCCCGTGATAGATCGTGGAATCCAGAGTACCGTTGGAACCAACATAGAAAAGCGTATCCACCTCAATTGCTATGCCCATCGAATCAGGTTTGTCGTCCATGCGGTCCTTACACGGCCACCAGGTCCGTGCACCGTACGGTTCCGAGAGCGATGAAATGATCGTGTGATCGTCCCGGGTACCAAAAGCGAAACTCTGAAAACCACCTTCAACCGGATGATCATGATAGTACACCGAAAAGTCAAATTGCTCGCCTGTGTTGTAAACCCTATCCAGCGTAACGTAGAGCATGACATCCGGATGACTGATACTCAACAAACCGGATGGCCCAACTGCAGAATCGGTCGTCATGGTATAATCGAAGTTCAGGTCTATCCGGTCTACATTATCCTCGGTGGCAAGTCCCACGACCCTGACAACACCATATAGAAGTTCGGTAGTATCATTGACTCTGATCTCAACATCGTAGTAGACAATATCACAGTTGGTCTGATACGGAGCCTGAAGCAAGGCCTCAGCCCGCTGGATCTCTCGTTGCTTGTCTAATGCCTTGGCTTTGAATCGGGCCATCTCTCTGTGCATGGCGGCGGGAGAGTCTTTTACTGAAAGGTCGGGAGCCGGCCACATCTCAGCCGATATGTTGACCCCGGCAAGGCCGGATAGGACAAGAGCTACGATAAAAATTACGGCTATTCTGTTCAGGTGAAGCATTCTTACCTCCGAAATTGGATGATGTTTTTCAGGCTGCCTTTCAATTTAAGTCAACAGCGGTGATTCAATTGATGGTACATCGGCGGTAATAGCAACTTACCCCATAATACACAAAATCTGCCGATTGTCAAGAAGTCAGACTCTCGGGAATATTGGCAAGACGCCGCCACTATTTGAAATAACGGCGTCCCATAACCATTTCTTTAGGCCATAATCACGGATCGTTGCACGGATCAGGGCCGAGCGGAATCCCAAAGAGATAGGCCACCAAATAGGCAACATCAGAAATATTGACAATTTCGTTGCAATTGACATCTCCCACCTTCAACGAGGGATACGGTGCCGGACCAACAGGAACCCCAAACAGGTAGTTGACCAAATAGGAGACGTCGGATATGTTGATAATACCGTTGGCGTTGACATCGCCCCGTTGCCTCCAAATCTGCAAATGCACCCTTACCTTCAACGGATTGTTGCTCGCCTCAGGAGCAACGACGATAAATGAGTCGTCATACTTACCCAGCGTATAGCCAGCCAATTCAAGATTGACCGAGACGGGGTCGGGAGCACTCCCACTTAGAACAGAAAAATTAAGCCAGGGGATTGCCTCTTCGATTTCCCAGTCGAGGCAGCCACCATGAAGGTTGGTCAGACCGAGTGACAGGGGTCCGGGGATCGGTCCACCTTCCTTGATATCAAAAACCATGTCGGTGCTATCCACCACGATCACAGGATCGGCCACCGGTTCAAGAACGGTCGTCTCCACTATGAGAATCTGAGGAGAATTGGTGGCCTTCTGCGCGGAAATCAGAACCGTATCATAATACGTTCCAAACGGAAAATCCGGTGGCGCAGAAACAGCCTTAACCACGAAAAACCCTGTAGCAACGGCACTATCAGGCATCACATCAAAAAGGTCGGACTCGTAGAGGAACTTGACCATTACCGGATCATCACCCCCAGTGTTCATCACTCGCACCAGTGTTGAAGGCAAACCCTGCAAATAGCCCTGAGAGCACGGATAGACACTGAACCTGACCGTATCTTTATCGACCTGGAGAACTGCCGGATCGTCAACATAGTGAAACTGAAATACTACTGGAAATGGCGAGTTAACAGCATCGTCGGAATGTATCCACAGAGTATCGTAGAAATCGTCACCGGCGGCACCGCCGATGATCTTGAAACCGACATCCAGAACCTGAGGCGCAGTACCGCTGATCGGCGTCACACTGAGAATTCGGCCCGAGTTTTCCACAGTCCAGAAGTTCAATTCGCCGATACCACCATTGTAGATGAGTACATCCCGATTGGGAACAGTCTGGCTGCCGTTTGGCACAATGATATAGTTAAAGGCCGAGTCGGCTTCGATCATCGGCAGATTCGAACCCAGCGTCAAGGTCACCGGAACATATACCGGATCATTCACGGCAGCAGGATCGGAGACAATAACCGAATCGAAATGGTCGCCGAACCCCAGACCGGTAATATCGACTGTGAGTTCCACTGAACCGGTCTCGCTTCCCGAAAGAGGTACCAGACTCAGCCATGATTCCGAATTGGAAACAGTCCAGTTGAGCGTAGAGCCGCCAACATTGCTAATATTGAGAGTCTTGGGCTCCGGATTGTCTCCATCCGTGATCCCAAGAAACACAAACGCTTCGGGATTAATTCCAATCTCCGGAGGCGGAGGAATCACCGTCAGTTCGACTTCTATACTCTGTGGTGAATTCTCGGCGCTGGCAGATTCGACCATTATTGTCTCGTTGTATGTCCCCGCTGAAAGCGAAGATGTCGAGACAAAGACATTGATCGTTTGCGGCGTCGTTCCCACCGACGGACTCACGCTCAGCCAACCGGCACCTTCGTCGACTGTAAACGAGAGAGCGTTATTATCGGTGTTGACATCGAAACTCTGATAGGTTGGATTGGCCTCACCCTGAACACCAAGGAAACTCAATTCGGTCTCCGAGAGCACCAGATTGGATGGAGGCACATAGTCAGGATCATTAATGAAAAAGCAGTGCGGTCCCGTCCACGGCGGAAAAGCTTCGCCAATCGTACCGGTGTCGGTTGACCATACCCAGTTATTGCTGGGACGGTACCAGCACGAATCCAGGCAAAGCTGCTT
>DAOWIM010000195.1 GCA_030640905.1 bacterium | reverse complement strand
TTTGGTAGCAGGCAAACGGTGATACCCATCTTCTCGGCAGTTTCAAAGAGCGTCTGGGCGTGGGCCAGATCTTCTGGCTCCACCGCTACCAGTAAAGCATCGACCTGACATGAGGCAATGATCTGAGGCAGCAGGTCGGGATGTCCCAGCAGCGGGATATCGCGGTAACGCCACATGCCTGTCTTGTTGTAATCGAGAAATCCGATCAGCAGAGTGTCGAGTTCTGGCGAGCCGAGGACCATATCGGCCACCGCTTTGCCTCTGGCGCCAGTGCCGACAACGATGGCCTGCTTTTCACAACCACCGTTATTGGGTGTGGTTGCCATTCGCATTAGTATCCGGCGTGAGAAAGTGGCAAAATATAGCATACCAATCTGTGCCAGCATGTTGGCCGTTACAAATGCGAGCAATGCTCCCTGATCAATTGGCCAGGCCATCAGAAAACAGGCCGCCACGAAAGCAATCGCAACTCTGATTTCCTCGTTGAACACTTTCTTGAGATGCTTGCGTACGAAATATGTTGTCAGGATCGGACGGGGACCGCGAGACAGGTAATACGCGATTCGAATCAACGCCAGTGCCCCGGCCATTTCGTAAATAAATTTTTCCCGGTACCCGGCGAGGTACATCATTGTGAGCAGGACGATGACAGAAACTAAGATAACACCGGTCTGGCTGGAGAGCCGTAGCAGAACTTTTTTTACCAGCTTGTCCATGATTCCATTCATTCGCATCAGGAGTCGGAGAGGACTTGCTCCGTCACTATTCCGGGGCAGCCGCAATCGGGAACCTTCGTCGATCGACCCTGAGCGTAAACCTTTCTCTCTGATATTGGTACGCCTCCGACAGACCTGGGGTGATCGTCGGTTCGCAGTTATCCAGTAAAGACATCAAATAACCCCTATCTTCTCTGAAATATCGACGTATGCATCCCATATCTTAACTCTATTTCACCTGAGTTCTTGGTTTGCGGTTGCGGCCCACGATCCGGTTGTTGCTCCCGGCTGCGCGGGTCAGAATATTTCTGGCTGCAACCCGTTCGCGGCCAGCGGGAACTCTGGAAGAGTGCTCGACCAGTCGCAGTTTTTGGGATCGAAGATCGAGAGTTTTCATCCGGTAATACTCAAGCGGCATCCGTCGAAAGGTCTCTACGAGTTGACTATTGGCTCTGAACGAACTAATTCGGTAGCGAATGTAATGTTTCATCTCCGGATAACCGGTGAGGTTCTCAATTGGGATCTTGTGTCTGGCCAGGAAATTCCCCACCTGTTTGGGCTCCTTTACTCTCATCAACAGGAAGTCGGTAGCTGTGATCCGGCACTGGACGCCAAGCCGGTTTAAGCCCGTGGCTACGCGGAGAGCTTCGTCGTTGAGTTCGCGAAACCGCCGCGACAGGGGTTCATCGCCGCTCAGCACCGAGGCTATTTTGCGACAGATTGCCAGCGATGGACCGGATGAACACATCTGCTCTTCGAGGCGCCCGATGATCTCCGGGCATGCCAGAACGTATCCAGTTTCAGACAGGATATTTTCAATAGTAGGAGCAAACGACCCCAGCACAATTATCTTCCGACTTGTGTCAACCATCAAGGCGGCCGAAATGCCGAAATGATCAAGATAATATTCGTCAACAATGACCATTCCTCTTGGTACAGCTTTGGCTATCCTCTCCAGATCGGCCAGCGAATAGCTCTGACCGGTCACTCGGTTGGGGTTGCCTGCGAATACGACCGTATCGGGTGAGGAAATCTGGCGCAAGATCAGGGCGCCATTTCCCGAAAAAGGCGATGATCCGATAACCTCCTCAAGCGAGATACCGGCTCGGTCGGCAGCGATTGCCAGTTCAGCAGTGGCGTGGCCGGCCACGACCATGCGGGCGGTGGGTTCAGCCAGACGCAGAAGCTCGGTGGTGAGAGTTGTCGAGTCGGAGAATATCAGGAGATGGTCCGGGTCAACGTTTCGGCGTTGAGCCAGAACCGATACCAAATTCTCAACACTCACACTCTCAATTGTATCTGTACGCATCATATCGATACCTTTCCGATAGATGGAAAATCCTCAGTTTGAGCATGCTCGCCAGAAAGCCAAAGAAGTCCCGGGACTTGATTTCGTCCTTTCGACTCCTGCGTGATTTTGATTGTCCGCTTTTGCCACTTCCTGATCGTTTTGAGGCGGTCCGTCCGCGCCTGCTGGCCTTTGAGCCTTCCAACCACATGAATCGATTATCCATAATCTCCGTTTCCTTCTTCCTCTTATTCTTTGCGCTGAAATTATCTATTGCAAGGCTGATGCCAATTTGTGCAAAACTTGAACAGGAGCTGTAAGGCGTGAAATAGTAACGAGTTGCGCTGTCAATTAGTAGCTTGGGGTGCCCGTGAAAGGGGGTGGGAACGGCTGAGCCGAGCACCTTTTTCCGGTCACAAATGAAAATAATTCCGCCCAAAAAAGCAGACCCCCAGAGAGCGACTGCACTCGGAGGGTCTTAGGAAGGAAAGAAAAGGAAATGAGAGATTGATTTAGATTCTGCTGATAATATAGATTGAAGTTAGTACGCCAGTGGTTGCTGTCAGGATACTTGTCACCGACTTCAACCAGTTACTTTCTTTTTCGATTCGAGTGGGCACCACGATTACATCGCCTACCCGTACTTTCCTGCCCATCACTCCGCCGTTGGAATAGACTTCGCCAGTGGCCGCTATCAGGCGGGTGTTGCTCTTGTCGGCCTGGCGCGAGAAACCACCAGCCCGTTTGATGTAATTGCGTACTGATTTATCCGAGGAAAACTTCAGCGTGCCATTGGCCGCTACTGCACCCAGGATTGATATTCCGGATGGTATCGGCGGGACTGTAATACTGTCGCCCGGGTGCAGAATGAGATCACCCTCACGACCCTGTGTGGCCATGATCGTTTTTACATCCACGATTATCCGGTTCATCGCAGCCATATCTACATTAAATACACCATCCCGTCTGAAATTGCCCAGAGAGTCTTGTACTATTGGCCGCGTATTTTTCACTACCTGTGTAATACCGGTGTGATTAAGAGATTCCTGTATCGACTGCCGCTTAAATACGGTACCGCGCGGAAAAGCGTTGCCCGTAAACCCACCGGCCCGCTGCAATAACTGATAGAATGTCTCTCCCCTGCTGGCAAGTGTATAGGCGCCGGGGTACATCACCTCACCACGAAGCGTTACCGCCCGATCCTTCTCCCACTGGGGGATTCGCCGCACATAGACATGGTCGTCCTCACGGAGTATTGTGGCTACCGCCAATTTATCGTCGGCCTCTACATTCATCAGCGATACTTTACCGACCGAATCGATGCTGGCAATTTCGAGACGGTGGCGGTTGGCTCCCTGAGTATACGAACCTGCCAGAAAAATCAGGTCCGCAGCAGTCATCTTATCATAAAGAGGGTACCTGCCCGGAGAATTGATTTCGCCTTCAATATAAACATGCCGGTCGCGTTCAATGGCTTCAATAGAATAGACATGGAGGCTGTCACGGTCAGAAAGGAGCATATCCGCATCAGCATTGCCTTCAACGATTCTCTTTAGATCGATCGGGATTACTTCGGTGCGCCAGTCAGGATGTCGCCGGAATAGATTGGCGCGATCCATGTAGACATCGTACGGTTGCAACTGGCCCTGATTGATCAGGTCCGAAACGCAGGTGGCTTCGTCGCGCTCGTAGTACCCCGGATGCTTGACCTGTCCGAACAGCGCCACCATGTTGGTCTTGGCTTCAAAAATCGAATAGACAGTAATGCGGTCGCCATCGATCAGGTTGACATCATTGTTGGCGGAGGCATCTTGAGGGTTGAGATCAAGGTCAAGTACTTCCCATTCTTTCTTGCCGCCCACTCTTTCCAGCATGATGCGATCAAGATGCGCCATAGCTGTGGTCGATCCGGCCAGGGCTAGTAGCTCTGAAGCCGTCTGATTGCCTTTTAGTTCGTAGATAGCCGGACGGTTGATTTCGCCGCGAATAGCCACTCTCGGTCCCGCCACCGGGACGAAGATTACATCGCCCGTCTGCAGGCGGAAATCAGCTTTGTTGTCGCCAGCCAACAGGAAATCGTACAGATCAATCTCCGCTTTGACGACTCCCTGGCGCAACAGCCGGATATTTCGCATCGAGCCGCGTTCATTGGGACCACCTGCCGTGTAAATAGCATTGAACAAAGATGTCAGCGAAGATACAGAATAGGCACCCGGAGATTTGATTTCGCCGGTGAGATAGACCCGTATCGAACGGATCCGACCCAGCGAGACGGTAATGTCGAACTCGGAATAGGCTGTCGCAAACCGCTTCTCAAGGTGGTTGGTGAACTTTTCAAGAGTCAACCCCCAACCGACAATTTCACCAACCCGAGGTATAAAGACTTTGCCTTCGCGATCCAACGTCAGATTGTACTGTCGCTCAACACGCCCCCACAGATAGATGATAACATTGTCTGCCGGTCCCAGAATGTAATCCTGTGCCGAGGCGACATCAATCGCAGGATCAATGTCACGAGGACCATCAAAGAGGTCCATACCAAACGGACGTAACTCTTCAAACGGCGTGATCGTGCTCTTGGTGGAATTTGTCTCGGCGGGCTTTGGTTTGCCGCCCTTTTTCCAACTACTGTCGGCAACATTGAGGCTTGTGTCCGCATCGAAAAAATCGGGGCTCTGATAATACTGTGTTTCGGCTGCTCCACCAGCAGGGCGGCTTCGCTTCTGCAGGAGCTGCAACTTTTCGTCATCTGTCAGATCATCCAGCGACTGCGCGAGCACAACTTGAAACCAGTTGAGCGATACCAGTACGATGACGAGGATCAACAGAAAGAGAATTTTCTTTAACATTTTGTTTTCCAACCTTCCTATGGTCGTGTGTGACTTCTTGCCTGCTCTCATACAGGCCATCATCACCCCCACCCATTGCAAGGTCGATGCCAATAGAAAATAAAGCGCTGCATCTAATTGACACACAATTGGTTAACTGTGCGGCGGGGAGCCTCAGAGGAGTTTGAACTGCACCGATTCAGATAATCAGTTCCCCCTTTGATCGGAACAATTTTCCCAAGTGTCCACCTCCCCCCTCATCAGTCACCTGCATGCGCAAGCAATGTTGCGCCCTTCTAACACTAACGCGCTCAGGGAATTTGACTTTTCTTAAGTTATTCGCAGTCGTTTGGCGGGTCCGATAGTAAGTATTTTCTGGACAAGATTACCCCCCTGCGCGTCAATTGTAAGATGCTGGTAAGAGGCTTTGTTGCAAGCATTTCAGGTCGCTACCTGGTGGGAAAAAATGAGGTACCGCCCTTGACATCAAGTAGGACGTGTTGTAACTTGCCGCTCTGTTTTTGTTGGGAACCGTCGCAGGTTGGAGTTCTCCTATGTTGGGGTGATTCTTCCGAAGCCGGTGATATATAAGTACGAGTAAATATTCTGTTGATGATACATTATGGAGACGAGAATGCGGATTGCTAAGTTCCTGATCGCCCCGTTGGTGCTAACAGCACTGCTGGCACCTTCTGTTCTGTCCGGCGGCTTTGAGGCTTTCGGCCTCGGTACCCGAGCACGTGCTATGGGCGGCGCTTTTCGAGCTGTTGCCGATGATTGGACAGCCGCTTACTACAACCCGGCTGGATATGCTTTCGCTGCCGACAACGTACTGGGTAGTAATCTCAGTATTTTCCACCTTCGCAACGAAGTAACCCCGTACTTCCGCTGGGATGGCACTTACGAGACGGGCATGTTCAACGGTAAAGTCAATTACAACGAACATGAAATTCACAACACTCCCGGAGCCGGGTTTATTGTGCGCATGCCGATATGGGGCGAAACTATCCTTGGCCTCTCGGCGTATCAGCCGTTTGACTACAATGTCTCGTGGACACTGTATGATCTGCCCGAGGCGTACAATGATATTCATGTTCTCCCTGGGGATCAGTACCGAAATGATCTGGACGTTGTCGCTTTCCAGTTGACGGCTGCCAGGGAATTCCAGGAAGACAAACTGGCCATCGGTATTGGCCTGGAAGTTCTTCGAGCGGACCTCGTTTTCACCAATATCCTCTTTCACACTAATCCGATGGTTGACGATAACTACCAACCGTTTGATAAGATTCCAAGTTTCAGCGACAACGATGGTCGCGGCTGGGGTCTTGGTGTACGCGGTGGTATCCTTTACAACGCCAACGAGAAACTTACCCTGGCGGCGACGTTCCATTATCCAGGCGATATCACAATCAAGGGCACCACTTACCAGGAATACTACCTGCCACGGTTGCCGGGCACTGAATTTGTCACCTACCCGATGGGCTCGGTGGAGTATCTTTTTGTCTCGGGCGCCAAACTTGAGTATTCGGCCGATATGGAAGTAGAGTTGCCATTACCTTCGTCACTCGGATTTGGCATTGCCTATAACCTTACCGACAAGCTTACTATCGCTCTGGACGGTGAGTACACTTTGTGGTCCGGCTTCGACAGTCTGCAGTTCACATATTCCAACCCGGAAGGCTTAGTAAAGACTGCCGACACATCGAATTTCGCCAGCAACCTCGTCTATCAGGATATGACATTCCTGACCGGCTGGAAGAACTCGGGGAAGGTATCATTGGGTGTCAGTTATGAGTATAGCGACTTCTTAACTTTGATGGCCGGCGGTCAGGCCGACCAGTCACCATTCCGGGGCAATCCTCTGGTGACACCGCATTTTGCTGATCTTGGTGACAAGTACACTTTCAGCGGCGGCTTCACCTGGCACATAAACCAGTGGGATATTGGCCTGGCTCAGAGCTATACCCACATACCTGATCTTACCATATACCACCTTTATGACTCTAACGATAATGGGCTGGTGGATAATTTTGCTGCTGATTACAAGGCACAGACTTTTGAGACGGTACTATCCGTCAATTACCGATTCTAAGGAGATCTGTAAATGTCGAAAAGTTCTATCATAACGTACTTGTTTTTGACTCTAATGATCGCTTGTCTGCTTGGCTGTTCCGATCGCGGCGTTAATAGCTCCGATTTGGTAACGTCAGGCGGTGAGGTCATGATAGCCGATCACATTTGCTTTGACGAATTTCCCCTTCAGGTTCGTAATCCTTTCCAGCAGTTTTTCCTGAGAGTTTACATACCGGAAGTTTCGATCGTTCCGATATCGGGAGGTTCCACTGCCAGGAAAGTTCCCACCCTTGTCCTTCTTGCGCCACAATTTGGAAGTCACGGTTTCTTTTTCAAACATGGCCTGAAGCAACTGGCTAATGAGATGATTGCGACCGGCGAGATTCAACCGATGGCAATCGTCTGTATTCCCAACGACAGAGTATTTGGCGGCTATTTCTATTCAGGACACTACCCCGGTGCCGGTAACTATGATACACTGATCAGTTTTACGCTCTTAGATCACCTATATTCGATCCTGCCATTCCTTGACCCCGATCCGACCAAACTCAGCATCGGCGGTGTTGGCCAGGGAGCCTACGGTGCTTTTCGAGCAGCTATGATGAACCCGGGCAAATTCCGGGCTATTAGTGTTACTGACGGACCGCTTGATTTTGATGGCAACGACAATGTGGCAACCGACAGCGGTTTTGCCAGCATGTTCGACGATGTACTTGATGAGCAGGGCCTTAAGGGAAATGCGTCATGGAATCATAAGTACGACAGTACTACGCTACTGGCCAATATGTTTGCCGGTGCGGCTCTGGCATTTTCGCCACATGACACAGCTATTACCTACAATGTCGAGTATCGCAACAATATTATTACTGGCCTCCCATACATTTCTAATATCGAAATCACCAGCCGTGATACTATTGCCGATGAGACAACCCTCGTCGATAGCTTGATTTCTCCCACTGAGAACAGCTTCCATTTCCACATGCCGTTCGATCAGGATGGAGCCATCTATCAGCCGATTTGGGACATGTGGCTGGCCAACAATCTTGAGAATATGCTGACCAGTCAACTGGACGGTGTCAGCTTGTGGTTTGGACTCAATTCGAACGCCAAGTGGGGATTTCACCAGCAGACCGAATCGTTTATGAGCACTTTGGGGACAGCCGGCTACAGCTATGATGTGAAGGAATACATTCCGTATGACGACTCATACCTCGGTACCAATAACGAATATCTGTATAGTATTCTCCGCGACATGCTGATTTTCCATTCGGAAGCATTCGGCGAGTAAGATATGTGAATGATTACCAGGCCCGGAAGACTACTGTTCTTCCGGGTTTTTTTATGCTATGACGAAAAACCAACAATACGATATAGTCGCTGTGGGCGCTCATCCTGACGATGTGGAGGTCGGCTGCGGCGGTGTACTGATTGATCTTGCCAACCGCGGGTATCGTTGC
>DAOWIM010000225.1 GCA_030640905.1 bacterium | reverse complement strand
CCGGGCATCGGCATGGCATTTCACGAGTGAGCTGGAATGGTCACACCCCGATGTCAAGTCCGACTTCGACTACAAACGCTGGCGCCTTGTTCTCCGGCGCTATCAGAAAGTCAACCGTAATGCCATGCTGCTGCTGCGTGCCACCTGGGGCGACAGCAAGGGATACCTGCCAATGTACAAGCGATTCTATGTCGGCGGGCTCGGAACCCTGGCTGGATATCGTCACAAGGAATTCATGGGTGACAAGTACTGGATGGCCAACGCTGAATACCGCATCCGATTCCCCGGCCATCAGACTGCTACCGGATTATTCTGGGATGGTGCCCGCATAGCCAACGATACCCCCCTCTGCAATGCAGACATCAAGCAGAACATCGGTATTGCTATCTACATTGAAGACGACATCAAAGTGTCGGTCGCCAAACGGCTTGATTCATCCACCGAGGACGACGCCAAAATATATGTCCGACTTGACCATATCTTCTAATCGTCACTGTCGAAAGGACCGAAGATGAGCAGACTGCTATCGGTCGGTCTGACAGCATTACTGATCTGGATTCCTGGCCCCCGGCCAACTTACGCCGGGGAAAAACCGGAAATTGAGTTCGACATCCTCACGGTCAATGACTCCCTCGGCGTCTGGCTGGACCTTTCCGATCTGGTCAACTCTCAGATCATCAGCCAGTTGAAAGAGGGGGTACAGTTTGCAGTAAAAACCGACCTGGCCCTTCAGAGACCACGCCGATTGTGGGGATATCGGAGCATCGGCACCGTCGACCACATATTGACGATCGGCTATCGCAGCCTCACAGAAGACTACCAGATACGCCACGGCGATAATGACTCCACCGGGCACCGCCTTTTCCCCTCACTGGCCGGCCTGCACCGATATCTGGCCGACTCAATCATCGTCTCGATAGGTCCCCTCTCTGATCTGGATGTGGAGTTCTACTACGATGTTCAAATCCGCATAGCTGTGATTTCTTTAACCAAGATCAACCTGGTCTTCGATCCTGACCGGGGCCTGGGCGCTCCTTCGATGGTTGGCTTTCTGTTTCGGCGATTCCTTGAGTTGACCGGTTTTGGCCAGGAAGAACTGCTGATCAGGTCCCGTCCCTTTACTCTCTCGGAAATCCGAGACCAAAACTAGCCCCAAATCAAGCGGGCAGCGGGTAAACTGCCCCCTCCGATCAACCGATATAATAAGAGAATATGACAGCTTTGATGAGATACTACTTATGAGTCGGAAAACTACAAAGAATACCGGGGGTAAATACACCGATCCGTCCGCGTCGGGCGGGGCATCCGATCCGGGCTCCCAATCGAGCCGGGACATTTTCGCTGACCTCGACGCTACCCTTGATGAGGTAGCCGAGTCGAACCCCAGAATCGAAGGACACAACACCGGCCATAGCCGGTCCGATGCCGATCTACAGGCCTTGCTGGAAGTATCGCTGGCCATAAACTCATCTCTTGTCCTTGAGGATGTTCTCCAGATCGTGATGTGCAAGGCTATCGAATTGATGCACGCCGAGCGCGGGTTGATTATGCTACTGGATGACGACGCTGAACTCCAGGTCAAGTCAGCCCACAATATCCGCAAGGAAGAACTTACAGAGGAAGACTTTAAGATATCCACATCGATAACCTCGCAGGTAGCTCGGACTGGACGGTCGGTCTATACTTCCGACGCTATGGCCGATGATCGCTACTCGCAGTTCCAGTCGGTAGTCGAGTTGCACCTGCGCTCTATCATGTGCGTTCCGATCAAGATCAAAGAAGATGTAATCGGCGTGATTTATCTGGACAACCCCAGCGAATCAAAGATGTTCCTCAAGTCCGACCTGTACGTTTTTGAACTGTTCGCTCAGGACGTCGCCAATGCCCTGCATAACGCCCGCAACTACGACTCGCTCCTTCGCCTGAAGAGCTACAACGAAACGGTGGTCAAGGATGCTCCGGTCGGCATTATTGTAGTGGATGACCGCGGACGAATACACACCATCAATGCCGCCGCCCTGGAGATTCTTGATATCAACAGCGACGCGGTGACGATAGTTGGCGAAGAGGGTAAGGCCAGCTGGCTGCTTGATTTCCTGCCAGAGACTGAGACTTCGCGCTGGCAACACATGATGAACACGGTTCTGGCGGTTGGACAGCCTTTCTCGGATCCACGCTACTTCCATAATACCGGCTATATTGAAAAAGTTCTCTCGATTAATATCTCACCGCTGACTCATCTGCCCTCAGGAGAATCCGGAATTACAATCACCGTGGAGGATATCACTGAGAAGGTCCTGATGGAAAAGTATGTCATTATCTCCGAGAAGTTGGTCGCCAAGGGAGAGATGGCAGCAGCGGTCAGCCATGAGCTGAACAACTACCTCGCCATTGTCTCCACTAACGCTGAACTCATGGACCGCAACATCGATGCAGAGCAGTTTGACAAAGCCAAATTCAACGCCCGGTCGATCACCGAGAACATCGGTAAGATCAAACGTTTTGTCGCCAGTCTGATGGATTTTTCCAAGCCAGAGACTGATTACATCAGTTACGATGCCAAGCTTCTAATCGAAGACCTTCTATTCTCCCTGAGAGTTCAGTCACGATTTAAGAATGTCAGATTCACAATCGACCTCGGCACCGACATGCCCAATCTTGAGATGGATGTTGGCCAAATCCAGCAGGTACTGATGAATCTGTTAAATAACGCCGCCGATGCTATCGATGAACGAATCATCAAACAGAACCTCGATGATTCGACGTTCAAAAAAGAGATCGCTATCTCTTCCCTATGGGACGAAGAAGCCGAGCAGTGTCACATCTCAGTTAAAGACAACGGCATCGGAATGACCGAAGAAACACTTGGCAAGATTTATACCGTTCATTTCACGACCAAGAAGTCGGGGCACGGACTGGGGCTGGCAAATTGTCGCAAGATCATCGAGGGTCATCATGGCAACATGGAGGCTGAGTCAAAACATGGTTCAGGCTCCACATTCAAGATAACCCTGCCACGTTTCCAGCCAAAGAAAACTGAGGCTAAGGGATGACGCCCGCTGTCGAGCTGTTGACCTTCGAGGTTATCCAACAGCTTGGGCAGGGGGGCACCGCGACAGTCAGCCGGGTACGAATACCCGAATCCGGTGGTGAAGCAGCCCTCAAACATCTATCCAACTCCAGCGACGAAAACCAATCTCGTTTTCTTCATCTCATCCAACGAGAATATGAGTTCCTGGCACCCCTGACCTTTCCCGGCGTTGTACGAGCAATCGACCTCTCGGTCGGT
>DAOWIM010000319.1 GCA_030640905.1 bacterium | reverse complement strand
GTTTTATCATTGAAAGCGATCAGCTTACTGTCGGGAGACCAAATCGGATTGAACCGGTGAGTTTTGCCGCCCGAGGTTATCTGCTTTTCCTCGCCGGAACCGTCACCCGGTCTGATACAAAGTTCATACTCACCGGAACGGTCAGAAAAATAGGCGACATGCTTGCCATCGGGCGACCACGAGCAATAACGTTCGGCCACGTCCGATGTCTGAGTCAGATTGCGGATGGGGCCGTGTTCTTCGGGAACCGTGAATATTTCCCCGCGTGCCTCAAACAGTGCCCTCTTGCCACTGGGAGACAGGTCATACGAATGAACATACCCGGAAACGTCCTTTTGCTGGACACGGACTTTTGGTAAATCAGCCGGAACTTGTATCGCGACCGGGGTGTAAGTTTCGTCATCAAGATTCAGCAGGTATATCTGGCCACCGTTTTCAAAGACGATAGCGTCGGGGCCGAGGCTCGGGAACTTGATATCGTACTCGTCGAAACGTGTAACCTGTCGCGTCTCTTTTGTCTGCAGATCGTGCGCCCAGATGTTGTACTTCATGTTTTTATCGCGATCCGACATAAAGTAAACCGTGTTGCCATGCCACATCGGTAACTCATCGTTGGCTACATCGTCGGTTATCTTCTCCGAAGTATTGGCTTTGAAATCATACAGCCACAGATCGGCGGCGGTACCACCTCGATACCGTTTCCAGGTTCTGAATGCCCTGGAAACAAACTGGAAGGCAATGCGGTTTTCATCGGGACCAAAAGAAGCAAATTCGGCCATTCCCAGCGGAAGTTCTTCGGCGAGACCGCCATTGATCGACTGCTTGTAGAAGCGGTTACGTTCGAGCGGATGAGTCATATCCGAACGATAGAGAATGTGCTTACCGTCCGGATACCACTCAACAACTGTTTCCGCCGCAGAGTGATGGGTCAGTCGCGTTGGAACGCCGCCGTTGGTCGGTACGGTGTATATATCACGGTTGCCGTCGTAGTTGGCGCTGAAGGCAATAGTCTTGCCATCGGGAGAGAATTTAGGGAATATCTCCATCCCGTCCGGCGAACTAAGCCGCCGAGCCAGACCGCCTTCGCGGGGTACTGTCCAGAGATCACCGGCGAAAACGAAAACAATAGATTCAGCACTGATGTCGGGAAAACGCAACATGCGCGCATCGGGAGTTATTGTTTCAGTGGCTTGCACCGGTGACCCGGCCAAAACCACAATTGCTGCGAAAATGAACAAACAGATTGACTGCCGCATCAAAACCTCCTTGCGAGGATGAAGAATTATGGATTAATAAGTGGCCGCATTATACTCAGAACGAGCGGCTTAGAAAAGGAGAAAGACGTGCCGTTATATTGATGGTCTATATTGATGCTGTCCCATCGATTTTATAGCTCTCTAATGGCTCGCTCGTACGGTGTGAAGCCGGGGATACCTTTGAGCAGCACTTCCTCCGGCCGATGAAACTCAGGGCTATGCGCGATCATTTTCAACAGTTTATCGCGATCATCGGGGTGCGCCAGATTGGCAATACCAACTGCTCGTTCCCCAAGACTGAGTTTGCGAGGATCGAACGCGCCGTGTTCGGTTACGATTATTACCTGATCGGCCGGAATGGCAGTAGTAGTTATACCCGGGGGACACCGATCAACGATTTTGGAAACACCCTCGCAGGTTCTGGATTTCATCGCAATGATAGCCACACCTTCATCGGAATACTGCGCGCCTCGGATGAAATCACTCTGACCGCCCACCCCGCTGTAGATCTTCCTGGCATCGAGAGAGTCAGCCCAGATATTTCCATGGAGATCTACTCCCATAGCGCCATTGATGGCCACCATCCGTGGCTGACGGGCAATGCTAAAAACGCTGTTGGTGTAGTCGCACGGACGGCTCTGAACTGAACTATTGTAACTGAGCCAGTCATATTCAGCCGCGTCTTCTGCAAGGAAAATTGATGATACTGCAAACTCACCATCCTGTTTCCAGCGATTGGTCACAACACCGGCATCAATTAGCCGACGCATCCCACCGGCAAAAAGCTCGGTATGAATCCCCAGATCGCCTATCCCCTTCTTGATGATGGCATTGGTAACCGCTTCGGGGACCTCGCCTATACCATACTGAAGTGTTGAACCCGGTTGCTTGCCGCTTCCATCCTGAATATAGAGGGCGGCAATAATCTCACCGATTTTTGCAGCCATTTTGTCCGGCTCATGGGCCGGGCTGGAGGGTAAGGCGTAGTCGGAGTCGATCAGATAGTCGATATCCTTTTCAGGGATGGTGGTACCGAGAACAAACGGCATCTGAGCATTTCTTTCGGCGATGACAACACCGCCTTTTCTTTTAGCGCTGTGGATTGCTGCCAGAACACTCTCGACAGTTGTGCCCAGACTGTAGTTGCCACCGTGATCGGGTCCGCTGACCGAAACCAGAACAACATTAAAACCCTCACTCCACAGAGCATATTTGGGCACTTCCGAGAGATGCATCGGGTGATACTTGGCTCGACCATAGTTGACCGCTTCTCGTGTGAGATTACTGTTGAAAATGACGCGATGGGTAAGTTCTCGACAACGTTCTTCGGAGAATAGTGTTTTTAATCTGTCACCCAGAAGGAGCACGCTGTAAAGGGCAATCTTTTCTATCGACAGGTCACTTGCTAAATGCTCGAGCAATACCTGCGGAGTGGCGGCGTTGCCCGAAGTGTAAACAACACTTCCCGGTTTGAGTACGGTAGAGTTTATGGCTTCATCAACTTGTGTTATTACTTTCATAATACACGATATTCCCTATATGAAAACTTATTGGCAATTCTACAACATTTCATTAAATCGAGCAAGCCCGGTTACACAGAGAGTCATCATTTCCCAACCCCGAGTAGCGACGGATTTAATATCAGTAGTCAGCCGGCGGCTTCTACCCAACACAAACCGGATTAGTCGCCTTTCGAGACAATCTCTCCACATTTGCCAAAAACATCTGTGAGAAATTCGCCCTGCTTCGGATTGGGGGGCGCTTTATTCTTTGGGGGCGAGTACGAAATTGATGTCTTCGATGATATCACCACCGGAGACGGTATTCATCTGGAAAGTGCGGAAAGTTGGCTCGGCACGGTAGCCGTAGCGGGCCAGCAGTTCGGCATCGACACTGATTCGATACATCCCGGGCACCAGTCCCAGATAGTAGTAGTCACCATTGTTGAAACTTACCACCTCCGCTCGCTGGCCGGTTGCCTCATTGGTGATAATCATCTTGATTCCGCCAATACCAACCAGAGCGCCGGGAATCTTACGTTCCACCACTCCGCTGACTTCACCGGCCATCACCACCGGCACGGCAATTCCAGTGACCGTGTTGGGATTGATAATCACCCGATAGCTCTCGTGGGCCGGTCGCAACTGAGGGTTGTCGAGGCTGTACTTATCAATTTGCACGAGGTAGTCATCGTAGGGGAGCAGGCCATCGTAGTAATAAACTTCGCCCGCACCTTTGCGTACGCCGTAGCTACCCCGAAGATTGGCCTTAAGTTCCGGCAGGAGTTCTTCGCCGGGATCACGCCGCCCGTTGTAGTTGTGATCAAGGAACGGCCAGATAACAGCCGAACCGGTCCCGACCCCTTCACGACGCAGGAAACGGAACGATCGAGCCGACTGATCAAACCTGACTGATCCGCGCTGAGTCTGGCTTACCGCCGATTGACCGCTATGAGAAATCAGGCGGGTGGCAAAATCGGCGAAGTTTGTGAAGAAATTGAACGTCGCCGTTATTGAGCTGGTTTTCGATTCGAGATCACGTTCGTATGAGAGCGCGAGTTGACCGGTACGAAAAACCCGCTTGGCTATGTGAAACCCGGTTTTGGTGATGGCCCCGACGGTGTGATCGTAAGTTGCGCGGAACTGAGGACTGAACCACCGGACCAGCCGCGGCGAAAGGAACCACTTGCTTATCGTAGCTTGTTCAGTACCACTGGAGCGTTTGGATATCTTGTGGTTGCCCATATAATTGAGATGAATGCGCCACAGATGTGTGCTGAAACCATAGTTCATGTCAATCGTCTCAAACGTAGGGTACTTGATTCGCGCCACGAAATAGCGCAGGCCCAACCGAGTGCCGCCGATCTTCAGTGGCGAAGAGAACGAAAGGCGAGCGCGACTCTGTTGACCAGACGGATTGCGAACCGGATTGGGAAAAAATTTCGTGAAGCTGCCGTTGATACTTATCACCGATGGTTGACTGAAACTAAACATGGCCCGGTACTGATTATTCGGTGCAAAACCGCCGGTGATCAATAGATTGCTCTTCGGCTGGACAATCATTTCTACGCCAACTCCCGGTTCCTCAAGCTTGTCGCTTTCCAGCGGAAGTTCGCCGCTGACTCCCAGGGAAAGATTATTGAACAGTCCATACCGGGTGTTAGCCTGCAGATAACGCCGGGTTTCACGCTGGATTGCGGCGCTACCGGCGCCCACCGTGTATTCTATTGTACCTTTTGGAATCAGGTTCTGGGGCACCGAATAGTAACGCTCTTCGGTCTGAATTTCGCCGTGCGGGCCATACATCTTCAGCATCACCCGAGAGGAACCGTAGTTAATATCGACCATGAAGTTGTACTCGCCGGCATCGTCGGTGACAGTGAAATCAGCCAGTACGTTGTTAAGATAGAGCTCTACTTCCCAACCTTCACCCAGATGACCGCTAACTCCAACTGTCTGAAAAAATCGACGCTGGATTTGCGGCTCGTTGCTGACCCTGGCACCTTTCAGACCGCGTGTCAGGATACCACCGACCGCGACATCACCAAGATCAATCTGTGAGATATGCTTGTTGTCATCAAGGTAGTAGTGCCAGCGATACCTGATCTGGTCACTCTGAAAGCCGGTCATGCTGTTGCCGGTGCCGGAGAGCGAAAGGTCACCGCCGCCAACCATGCCACCCAAATTGAGATTGAAGTAATGGCCCGCCCCGCCCAGCGGACTGGTGGCAACGACCCAATCGGCAACGCCGCCTCTGAAACGATCTCGGGAGCGTGGCAACTCTACCACGTCACGCAGGGCCATTTCTTCGATGCGGAGTCTTTTCCGGGCTTTCTCGCGCAGCATTTTCTGGTACGATGGAAATTCCTCATCCAGCGGCATACGGACATCAAGGGTGGAAAAGTCAAAGGTCATGTTGAACCCAAAGATCGTCCGGTATTGATCGACTCTGAGGTAGAGATCATTATCAGACAAGAAATAGAGATTGCTGGGTAGTTGATAGGTGCGGTTATCCATCCTGGCCTGCGAACGGGTCAGGTCGAAATTAAAACGATTGTCAGGTGAAAAAATGAAGCCGGTGATACTGCCGTTTTCAAGATCGGCCTCTATACTCAACTCCAAAAGAGTGAACACTTCGACCAGTGGCAAATAGACCGTCGCTCCATCGTACTGGACAATAATATCCTGCCGGATCAGCTTGGGGATACTGAACCCAACAACGATCTCCTCAACATACTCAACATTGGTCTGAGCTGATACGGGAACAATCCCGACCAGGCAGATGATCAGAGCGATAAGACCGCCGAGAGCGGTATTTGAGACAGATCGGTTCAACATTACAGCATATCCTCGCTGGCAATCTTGGTGTACGTCAGGTGTCGATTATTCGACAGCCAGGCCGTACTCAATTCGGTTGCCCGGAATAGCATACTCGGCGCGGACATCTTTGCGCCCTTCGTTGCCGATAGCTATTTCGACCCGATACGGTTTCTGAAAGTCACCCTCGGGAATTGGCAAATTGAGGTTACGCGTGAGCTTACGATAGACGGCCAGATCAATATTGTCCTGACAGATTTGTCTATCGTTGGCGTCGTACAGAATCGAGGTGAGCAATCCAACATAGGAGACATTGCCAAGATTCTCCATGCTGACCAGGACCTGAACCAGAGAATCCGAAGGCTCGATCCTGGTGTCGTAAACTTCGAGTTTTGAAACCAGGTTCCCGGTGCGAAATTTCAGGGCAATTGCCGTCTGCATAACCATGTTGAGGGTTGTGACAATCCCGTCCACCTGATTGGCCGAGGGAATAGTCGTCTGGCCATGCTCGGCCCGAATCACAATCCGCGCCCAGTACTCACCGTCAGCGATATCCTTTGGTGGCCTGGCCACAAATCGCACAACCTGTGTCTCACCGGGACCAAGAATCAGACGCCGGGGGAATACTTTGATCCAGTCAGCCGCTGATCGCGGGTCGGTTATGGCAGAGTCCGCCAGCGTGATTCTGACGCCACCGAGGCTGTCTGATTCGGGAATACCGAAACTGACATAGACCGAAACTTCTTTGGGCTCATCGGATGGATTCTGAACGGTGATTCGACCGGTACGCTCCCGGTCCGACATATAAACAACTGTAGGAGCAACCAGGACTCCGGCGCTCAGATCGGCAACAACGAAAAGCCAGAAGGGCAGCAACACCAGGACGCGTCGGCCAGCCCTTCCGGCCTTAATATTTAAGCAGTTTTTCCACTCCATGTCTTATTCATCCCATGCTTGCGTTAGTTTCCTTGTTACGCAACTTCCGGGAAGTCGTCCGATGCTTCCCGACCGGCCGCAGCCGGATTTTCAAGCGAGTGACTCGCTGTAACTCTTACTGGCCGGTATAGGCAACCGTCAAAATGATATCAGCTGCATAAGCTGCATTGCGCTGATCGACTGTCGGCCAGACTGTACCACCAAGATAGATCGAACCGGTACCAGCGTTAGCCAGCTGAAACTCCGGCAGGTTGTGCGGGTCAACATTACCGGAATTACCCAGACCCGGTGCCGTCGGTGTGCCCGGAAGAGTGTCGATTACGGCATCGGTGGCCGAGAACGAAATGACCAGACGATCTTCGTTGGTTGAGTTCCAGAGGTAATCGGGAAGCTGCATATAGGCTGAGACTTCCTTGAGGGATGCTCCCGTAATGGCGAAAATACCCGAAGACGCATCAACGTTGTTAGCTATAGCTTTTCTGACTCCCTGCATGACATCGCCAAACTGTAGCGCCTGAGAGGCGACAACGGCCAGTACGGTCAATACGGTTGCAGTAGCCGATCCAGTGGCGACATCCTGAGCGCCAACGTTGGCCCCTGAAAAAACCAGGACCACTGCGACGAGGATCGCCAAGCTGCCGATTGCACTGTTGTTTTTGAAGAGTCTCATTGTTCTAATCTCCTAAGTAGCGGCTAAAGCCGCTTACATATAAATATTCTCTCTGTTAGTTACCTGTGTATGCTACCGTCAATATGATGTCAGCCGAGTAGGTGCTGTTGCGCTGATCCACAGTCGGCCAAACTGTTCCACCGAGGTAAATCTTGCCAATTCCACCGACATCATTAAGATCAAATTCCGGCAGGTTATGCGGGTCCTGATCCACAGCGCCGAGGCCTCCCCCGGGGACCCCCGGTGTGCCGGCCGCGGTGGTGTCGATTAAGCCATCGGTCGATGAAAACGCGATTACCAATCGGTCTTCGTTGGTCGCGTTCCAGAGGTAGTCCGGCAGTTGCAGATAGCAGGACACTTCCGTGCTGACTGCGCCGGTGATAGTGAAAATTCCGGAACTCATACCGCCCCCTTCGATGACGTTCTTGCCCATTACCTTCCGAACGCCCTGCATGACGTCACCGAATTTTAATGCCATGGTGGCCGTGACCGTCAGCATGGTCAGTACGGTTGCTGTCGCCTGACCGACAGCTACATCCTGAGCTGCAACCGTACCAGGTCCAAAGAGGAAGACTGCCAAGGTAAGCACAATTACTACTGTGCAAACCTGTGTCAGTCTCGAATGTCTTTGCATGGTCAACTCCTTTTGATTTATCCTATGTTCAACTTTTGATCTCATGGTTGATACACAATCCCTTTTGGCTGTTTAATCGTCATACAGTTCAATTTCTTAACACTCTATAGACAAAAAAAATAAGCCGGAAATGGCCCGCGATCTGAAATGTGGGGTACGACCAACAATCGGCGTTTCAACCGCTCTGGCTAAATGAAACAAGCCAAACGGACCGATTGAGGCACAGGTAGGCGTAATGCTATGTATTACAATAGATTATGTTACGTGTGGAGCGGTCTGGAAGGTTTCTCAGTTGCCGGTATAGGCGACTGTCAGGGTGATATCCCCGCTGTAGGCACCGGCTCCTTGGTCAACCGAGGGGGTCACTTTGCCGCCCAAATAAATGCGACATTCTCCTGGATTTGTGCCGCCAGCCGGGCCCAGTTCAATATCGGGGAGGTTATGCGGGTCAATCCCAATTATTGCCGGGACAGAAGCATCGCCGAGAGCAGCGGGACTACCACCGGCGTTGGCCGTATCGAGAGTGGCCATAGTTGAAGCAAATGAAATAAGCAATCGATCATCTCCCGACACTGTGGCGAGGTAATCGGGCAGCCACATGTACATCGAAATTTCGCGGTCGGGTGCGCCGGTAATAGTGAAGATGCCGGACAAAGCGTCGCTGGTCTGATCCTGAATCTTGGCCACACCGGGGAGAACATCCTGAAAATCAAGATTCTGAGTAGCCACAACAGTCAGGCTGGCAAGAACGTTAGCTATTGCAGTGCCAGTGGCGACATCTTGCGAAAGCGCTGGAGCCGCCAGGACGATTACCACAAAGATGACCGTAACGATATTTATGATAAACCCAAAACGCTGTCTATTCCAAAGCATCGACATACTCCAAGTAGGCAATTTCTCCGTTGACCGGCTTCTGTGCATTTTTTAGCAATTCGTATATTCTCTTAATCGCCGTCTATTTCCGGCTCATTATCAATAGTAAAGAGATCACTCGGTTATGAGCGGAGAATGCCAAATTATTGAGCAAACTATGGGGGAAAACCTACAGTCGGGCTGTAGAGTCAGCCCGGAAACACCTTAGCAGGTTGTTGAAGAAGTGACATTTTAGTCACAGCAATGACGATTTAGCCGTTTTTCGACAGCCTCCTAGCCCGATATCAATACTATTTGATCAGGAGCATCTTGCGCGTGAAGGAAATATCGCCGGCCTGAAGATGGTAGAAATAGATACCGCTGGAGAGAACACGCCCCAACTCAGACCGACCATCCCATCGCGCCTGATAATCGCCGGCCGACAAAGGAGCGTCAACAAGCGTGACAACTTCCTGCCCGAGGATATTGAAAACAACCATGTGTACATATGAGAAGCGAGGAATCGAGAATGGTATGGTCGTCTCAGGATTGAATGGATTCGGGAAATTCTGCCCAAGTGCAAATCCGTCCGGCAGCGAATTCTGATGGCGTATCTCAACATCGGTGTGAGAGTCGCCCTTAATTTTGAGAACGTACGCATCAGAGCCACCATTGGAATACGAGTACGTATATCCCACCATAAAAAATTCATCGGCCTCCCCCATGAAAATCGATCGGCAGTAATCGGACTCTGTGCCGCCATATGTGTTGCTGGAAACTGATCCGCCAAAGGCATCGAGTGTCAGCAAATACATATCCAGCTTGCCGAATCCAAACGATTCGCTGATACCGGCAACAACATATCCGCCGTCGAGCGTCTGCTGCACCGTGTAGGCACGGTCTTCATAATTCCCGCCATAGGCATTTTCCCATGCGAGCACACCATCGGAGTCGGTCTTGACGACATAAACGTCGCCTGAGCCATCGCCAAACGATGATGAAGAACCGACAAAAATGAACCCGCTATCGGAAGTGACTTCCACCGAGTAGCCGAGGTCCGCCCCGTTCCCACCGTAAAGTTTGGTCCAGAGAGAATCACCGGTTGCATCAGCCTTGATCGCATACAATGAACAGTATCCCGACCCGTACGAGACTGTCGAGCCAACCAGAATATAGTTGCCATCGTCACAGGTACGCACCGCCGCGCCCCATTCGCTATCAACGCCGCCGAAGGTGTTGCTCCAGGTCATAACTCCGGCTGTGTCGGTCTTTATCAGATAGAGATCAGATTCACCGGCACCAAAAGAACTGGTGATGCCACCAACAATGTAACCACCATCGGCCGTCTGCCGCACCGACCATCCTTCGTCACGCTCAGTGCCACCAAACGTATTTGTCCAGAGGGTCGATCCGGTCGAATCAGTCTTTACCAGATAGATGTCACCGTTCCCGGCGCCAAACGAACGGGTCATACCTACTATAATGAATCCACCATCTGATGTTGTCTGGATGTCGTAGCCATAGTCGGTGAGCTGTCCGCCGAGAGTACGTGTCCAGAGGGTATCGCCGTATGAATCGATTCGTATCAGGAAGATGTCGTGATCGCCGGAGCCGAAGGAATATGTTGACCCCAGCACGACAAAACCGCCGGAAGCTACCGATACTCCGGCGTAAGCACTCTCGTTGTATTGGCCGCCGTAGTTACGCGACCAGATCAACTCTTCTGCGGCCAAAGGGGTGAGTGCACCCAATCCAACTACAATGAACGCTACTGTAATGGCAGTGGCCAGAAATCCATTCCGTGCCATCTTGCTTGTCTCCTTACGAGGCCTCAATTGGCAACTGTCCAAAAATTGAACAGCTACATCATTAGGTGTCGGACTGTCCTCATATTTCTTTAGCTATACTCCAGTCATAATTGCCATGAATCATCTCAGCCCGGCTTACCCCTAACGCGCTACAACACAACATCTTACTCCGGTTACCCAAACAGGCTGCCAATTTTTTTCTTGATTTGACGTGGTTGCTCTCGTAAGTCAACCATATGTGGACGAACCGGTTGAGACTGTTGGCGATAGGCGCTCTGGTGTTTCTGGGCATCTCTGGGCTGGCGGCCCAATCACACGCGCAGAACGTAACGGTGAACAACAACCTGGTTTTTGGGGATGTCTTTCCGGGGGTTCCCAAAACGATCACCAAATACACCGCCGGGGCCGCCGCCGAATACCTCATCACCGGCACCACCGGTTTGGAAATAACAATTGATTTCACCCTGCCCACCTACATGAATGACGGCGGCTACAACATGCAGATGATCTTCACCGAGACCGACTGTTCGGTGGACGCCCGCGCCACTCCGGATCAATCCAGCCCGGAGCGAGACAATCTCGATCCCTGGCACACTATCACCGATCGGCTCGGCCCATCCGGAATAACGGTCTGGCTTGGCGGCGCAGTGGTTCCCAAGCTGATGCAGTCCGATGGTTCCTATAGCGCCAGCATTGTAATCACCGTCGCCTACACCGGTGGCTAAGCCGGAGCTTTGGCAAATTTCTTCCTAAGAAAGCAAGAGACGTAACAATATAGAGGGCGGATTAGTTCTCGGTGACAAAGACCGTAACCGTACACTCGTGCGTACCGGTCGGAACTGATTGTATCAGGTCGTCATACGACATCAATAACAAGTCATCGGTCCCGGTGATTGCGTCCTGCGATGATATTGTTAGTTTTGAGCGATAAGGACAATCAATGCAGACACCATCGGCTTCAATCTCAACATACGTTCCGGCCGAACCGGGGGAACGGAACAAAAGGGCTGGATGGCTCTGATCAGACTCGGGCGGAAACTCTTCGAGACCGACCGGATGGATCACCGTCGCGGTAGCCTGAATCGGCGCCGACCCGGACCGAGCGACCGCCCCCGAGAGGGCAATACAGGGCATGGCCACCAGTAGCAACACGATTATGACTTGAAAATACAGGCTTGCCTGATTCATGGTAGTACCTTGCAAAATTCTGTGTGTACATTGCTAAGATACTACATTTTCCAATTCTGTCAACAGGCATTGCCTGTCCTAAGGCAGGCGAAGCCTGCAGGCATAGCCTGTTTTTAGATAGGACGTTGCAGAGTCGAAGGGTAAATCGATTTACTTAATACAGGCATGCCTGCCCTGAAAGGCAACGGATGCCCCACCCCAGCTCGTAGGTCACGGTTGCTTGCAACCTGACAACAGTGTCGAAACCTCGCCTCGGCGAGCCGATGGCTCAGGCAACCACGGGTTGGTTGGTTTCAACCTTGTACTCGCGTAGGACGGGGGCTTGTCTCCCGTCAGCTAACGGCGGACATAAAGCCCGCCGCTACGCGGAGTTGGTAAGTTGCGTAGATCAGTGCTTGTAACCTGATATCTCCCTCTACATACGATAAAGGCCGCCGGATGATCCGACGGCCTTTCAGGTTCCCTCCCTATCAGTACAACTTCTATCGCAGCAGGATCATCTTTCTGGTCTTTACATTGTCACCGGCTTTGAAGCGGTAGAGGTAGATACCGCTGGCGATATCGTTACCGGATTGGTTAATGCCTTTCCAGGTTACTGTATGATGTCCGGCGGGCTGGGTTTCATTGACGAGGGTTACAACATGCTGCCCGAGGAGGTTGTAGATTGTAGCCTCGACATGTGTTCGTGTCGGCAACGAATAGGGGATGACTGTCGATGGGTTGAATGGATTGGGATAATTCTGGTCGAGAGCAAAAGCTTCCGGCAGCGAAGTTGAGCGACCGTCTGATATGCCCAAACCGGAGGCTTGGATCCGGGCGCGGATTGCAACATCTTTGTCAGCCCAGGCCGAATAGTTGGTGCCGTCACCGGAAAAATACGAGTTACCGGAGATCGGCGACGAACTGGTGAACGGAACGGCGTAGTCATCGGGTCCCCAGGCAACATCGACCACGAACGTTTGTCCCGCCGATAACGGCAGCGCCGAGCTAAGCGTGATCTGGTGGTAACGATCAGAGACTACATTGGGGAAGTTACCGGTGGTTATACTGTTGAGACCGCTTGGCGAATTGGAAATCATGTCGTCAAATATCCGGACAGAGTATCCGACCGGAGCGGCTTGGTCCATCCCGGCTTGAATTGCCACCAGGTTGCCGGCTGTGGTAGCGGTGAGTTTAAGGGCGCCATACGAAACGACAGCCGTTGCAAAACCCCAGTGCGAAAGCGACGCCTGTCCCTCTTTATATAGAGTGTAGCCATCGATTGAACGTTGTGTGAGTGTAACAGAAACATTGCTGCCCGGCCCATTGGTGAACGATGTGGCCGAGGCGCCGGTGTTGGTTCCGAAGACATCTTTGGCCGATGGGCTGGATGCATCATTGAAAGTCGCATTGTTGGTTGATCCGGGATAGAGATCACCGGCATCGTTGCCGTCAAGTTTGGAATCTATTTCGTTAAGACCGTCGGCTTCTTCAAGGTCGACCAGCCGATAGCTGTCATCCATGTTGGTATGGAATACTTCGTCGTTGCAGTGCCAAACGAGAACACCTTCGCCGGGAATGTCGGCATCGAATCCGGTCTGGGTGCGGTTTTCCAGAAGGAAGTAGCGTCCGCCCTGGTATGCATCGTCCCAGAGTTTATAGACGGTAGCGGTTGTTTCAACTGGTGGAATCTGTACAGCCTGAGTCCCGGAAACGACCGTTGGGGTAAGCCAGCCCAACTGAGTTTTGCACCAGGCGTTCATGTGAAGCGGTTTGTGTTCAGTGGTAGAGTTCCAGTTGGCACCCCAACTGCCGCTGCTCATCAAACACCAGGTACCTACACCATAGGAGCTGTTGTCGATATCATAGAGGTCCGGGAGTCCAAGGACATGGCCAAATTCGTGGCAGTAAACACCAATCGGTTTGATAACATTGGTAGTTCCATTACCCTGTTCGCCACCTTGAATCGTGTAGGTGTCAACCATGATCGAACCGCCGCCGGTTTTGGCGTCGTTGGTAGTGAAGACCGATCCGGCGCCATAGGCCAGTCGATATTGGTGGGCCCAAATGTTATCGGAATCGCCACCCGAGGCGTCTCCATCGGGAAAAATAACGATGATAGCATCGACGTAGCCGTCGTCATCACCCGAGTTGGGAGTTCCATCGGGACCGTCGTTATCATATTGGGAAAAATCAATTGCCGGGTCAGCCTGGGTCAGGAGACTAACGATGAACCCGGAGGCATTCTGCGGATAAGAAGCGGCACCGCTCATGCCGTTGTTGCCATTTTCATAGTAAGCTTGTGTATTACTTGCTGTGTACGGTCCATATACAGTACCGGTGATGCTGAACTGACCGTACGATATTTCGTTATAATAGTCCGTCATGCTGCCGGTTGGATTGGCGCCGAACAGTTGTGTCTGGAACTGTGCTGCTGAAAAAATGTTGGCGTTGTCTGAGTAGGAACCGACCAGTACCGGCACTGTCCAACTGGTAGCAGTGGTGGCCATCGGCAATCCGTCTTTGGCATCGAGTTCATTCTGGTATTTGATCGCCTGAAGTCGGGCAGCGATACCGTTGGAACCGTATTGCTGAGCAATCTTTTCGCAGGCGTCGGCCACACCGGGTGGGATTTCTTGCTGGTCGGCTGGCGGCATGATCGCCAGAACATTGCCCGCAATCAACCAGATCAGGGCGGCAAGGATCATGAGCATAGTCGCTCTCTTGGGATAAATAGAAATCGTGGACATGTATACTCCTCTATCAAGATGTAGAAATGGCGGGTTCCCCTCTCGCCAGTTGCGGAGGGCCCCGGTTGGTTATCTTATCGGAGGATCGAGGAGAAGCGTTAAATCGACCAGTGCTGGTAATATGTTGTGGTATAGCGCGTTACGGCGATAGAGGGGCCGAAAAAAAAGAGAGGTTTGGCTAAACTGTGCGAAATTTGGTCAATGTGATAGGAATTGAGTCGTGTTCAGGGCCGATTGAGGCCCCGGGCAGAAAATGTGGCTCACTCGTTCTACATGAGAATAACCAGCTTGCCGATTTGGACACGTCCCTGATTGTCTTCCACCGTCCAGTAGTACAGGCCGGAGACAGTCATCTGCGTGTTTCGTGTGATCAGATCCCAGGTGGCATGCCTTGAGGTAGGATCATTGTACTCAGAGTCATGGATGATCTCTCGGATCAGGTCGCCGTCGAGTGAGAAGACCCTGATCGTACATTTGGGAGGCAAGTTGGCAAAAGTAATCTGCCTGACACGGTCGTTCGGTCTGTCCTCGCGCATACGTCCTTCAAATCCCTGGCTGCGGTAGTTCTGGTCGATACGGTATGGATTCGGGTAGACATATACTTTATCCAGTTCGCCGGTGAGTTCATCTTCGGAACCAACCGGGTGTGCCTCCGTTGCGTTGAGTGATTTGGATGATTCCAGCGGGTTGAGTCCTGCCACTGGAGAGCCAAAGTCGAAGGCGGTGACGGCGACATAGTATGAAAGGGTTGGCAGGAGACCGTTGATAATGACTTCATACTCGTAATATTTCACATAACCGTCGTCGGTCAGTTGATCCTCGGTCAGCGGCTTTGACCGGTCGGGCAACGGCTCGTGTGGGTAGAGTTTGCGAATATCCGTGTCCTGCCCCAGTCGGGATTGGTTGAAGTCGTGCTTTACGAAGTAGAACAACGATTCCGGGAACTGAAGATGTACATAAGGGCTGGAGGCTGTGTAGCTGAGTATATCAAAGTCAATATCCTGGCAAGGTTCGGCTCCCTCGCCATACAGACACAGCAGTTCTTCCAGCGAAAACGGGTTATCCTGAAGCTCGAACATCGCTTGAGGATGGAGGTAAGGGTTGAAAACCATCTTGTCATAATTGTTTCGGTCATACGAAGTGACCAGAGAGTAGCTGCTGGCGCGGTTATCCCTGCCAACGTAAACTTTATAGCCTTCAAAATCGATCTGGCTGGAGAACAGATCCCGCGTTGTTTCGGATCGATAACCGTTGAAACGGACTCTCAGGCCACCGATTGACGGACTCACCCAGATATCGGGAGCCGGAGGTGGGGCTGAACCTTTCAGGTCGGGAACGCCATCGCCTTTGTAATAGAAGGTATCGACGATGGTGTATACCCATTCTTGACCAACCAGCACGGAGTCCAGGACACAGAAGTAGAACTCCCCTTCATAGCCGTCTCCATCGGTATCAATACCCGGGTTGTCATAGATGCGAGCGGCGGTCATGCTGTTATGGATAAGATCAGAGAAATCGAGTTCGTTCAAATACAGGTCCGGTCGAAACCGATTACCGAGATTTCTCTCAAACATCATTGGATCAGAGAAGACTTCCTCGCCTCCAACATAGGCCACCGGAAGCGTGATCTCATCGCCCGGCTTCAGATCAAACGGTCCCAGAGAGAGCAAGTACTGGCAGTCTCCTCCCATGGAGAGCATATAGGCTGTGAACCAGTCGCCGACCGAGGTCCAGCCAGTTGGATAATAGTTGACATAATATGTGTACGGTTGCGGGAAGTCCCATTCGAGGTTGCTCATCAGGAAGTACTTGTTGATATCTCCGTAGGGAGTACCCAGACCGTGGCCGAGGGTTCGCGTATGTTGTCGCCACTGTGGACCGTAGTCAAAGCGATTATTGTAATTCCATACCCACCAGTTGTAGGACAGGCGATCAAGGTCAAACTCGTTACCCATAAACCTGATGCCGGTCACACTTGGAACAACCAGGTCATTGTTGGTATTTGGGTCGCCATCGTTGTCGATTGTCCATGCCATGCCCACTGTATCCTCGAAATCACAAGGGCTGAAAGGATCGGGATATGTCGGAATGAACCCCGTAATGTCATCGAACCCGGCGGTGATTCCCTTTCTCCCCGGATCAGGGGGTACAGTGGTCACCTGAGCGCCGGCCACATGAACGTCGTGGTCCATATAGACACCGACATATGTGTCGTTGAGAAATTCCACGCCGATATTGCGAATAGTAAACTCAATGATGACAAAATCTTCAGTGTAGGGATACGACCAGGCGAAGGATCGTTGGGTGATCTCTATGTTGAGAGGGACGTGCGAACGCTGGGCAATCGGGTCTCTGAAAAGGTAGGGCACGTCGCGGGTGAAAGTGTCGGTATAGACGGCCTCAAAGTCTTGCTCGGAGACGGCAACCCAGGCCAGCGGTGAATCGGGATTGATTATGGAGCGGTGAATCAAGGGTTGGTCTGAGTGAAACTCAAGGCCCTTTGTGTCAAAATCTGCGCCGCAGGAAACCAGCGTATCTGAGCGCACTATCGCACCGACCCAGATCGCTCCCGTATAGAGATAGGCAGTATTGGAACCGCGAGGGAACTCGGCTCTGGGGACAGCGGCACCAGTATAGCAGTCGGTGAAAGGTTTCATGCCGGTGCCAATACGTCCGAAATTGCTTATACCGAATTGAATGTTGCCGATATCGTGAATGCGCATGCAATCATTGACAACCCACGCGCCAAGATTCGCCTGATAGTCCTTCGACCCGCTTTGATTATCCGAGTCCTGACCTTGACCCGTTACTGTAAGTATCAGAATCAGCAGGCAGCAGATAGCGAGGATCGGAGAGATTGCTTTAGCTGTCTTCACGGCGTTACCGTCGTCCCTCTCTCTGGAAGCGTGAAGGTGCTCCGCAGGGGAACATTGTATCTTTGTCATCCGTCTTGTCATTAGGCGCTTTTCTAAAACAGGATTACAAGTTTGCCGATCTGTGTTTGCCCGTTCTCATCCTCAACACACCAATAGTACAGGCCGGAGACAAGCATCTGGCGATTTCGTGTGACCAAATCCCATACATGATGCCCGGAACCGGGCTGGTCAAGTTGGTAGTCGTGACTCATCTCGCGGATCAGATCACCGTCGATTGAATGAATTCGGATCGTACACTTCGGGGGGAGATTGGCAAACGTAATCTGACGCACTCGGTAGTCGGGCATGTGCTCCTGCTTTATTCCCTCAAAACCTCTGGCACGATAGGATTCGTCTATTCGGTAAGGATTGGGGTAAACGTAGACATCAAGAGAAGCTCCAATCAGGTTAGCCTCGGATGATGCCGGATATTCCGCAACAGTATTGAGGGCCTTGGATGACTCCAGTGGAGCCAGGCCCGAGGATGGCATACCGAAGTCAAAAGCGGTTACCGCAACATGATAGGGAACCGTTGGCAGAAGACCTTCGATCAGAACTTCGTACTCGTAATACTTCAGGTAGCCTTCGTCGGTAAGCTGTTCCGGTTTGGCTGCCATCGAAAGATCGGGCTCTGCTTCATGCGGGTAGAGTTTTCGGATAGGTGAAGTGACGCCCAGTTCCGAAGCGTTGAAATCGTGAGGGACAAAGTAGTAGAGCGACTCGGGGAACTGGGGATGTACATAAGGATCCGCCGCCGAATATGCCCCGACATCGACTCTGGCATCGGCACACGGGTCCGCTCCTCGTCCATAAAGACATCGCAACTCTTCGGCGGTGAGCGGTTCCTCGCGCAATTCAAACCGTGGGCTCGGCTCGGCATCGGCTACATAGACCATTTTATCGTAATTCTCGCGGTCATAGGAGGCAACCTGAGCATAGCTGCTTTCCCGATCATCCCGTCCGATGTAAATGCGATAGCCCTCAAAATCAATTTTCCCCGAGAAGATATCCCTGGTCGTTTCGGAAAAGT
>DAOWIM010000298.1 GCA_030640905.1 bacterium | reverse complement strand
GATTTTCAATTCTCTTATGCCGCCTTCCGATCTCGGTACAAGGCAAAAGCTGCATTTATTCGGGCAGCCTCTGGAAGTTATGACTATTCCTTTTTTCAAATAAAGACCGGGGGTGAATTCGCCAGGCCCACTAAGCAGAACCTGCCAACCTGGACCGCCGATCCTGACATGACCGTAGTCTCTCCAGGTATATGAAAGAAACTCTGCCCTCTCTACGTCCCACGTAAAAGTAACTGATATATTGGAGAAAATTGCGGCCGGTAATTCGTACGCTCAAATACTCGAAAGCTACCCTGCCTTGACAACGGCCGATATCATGACCACCGCACGGCTTTGTCTCGACTTGATCAAAGGACATATCTCTACAGAGGGGATTATTAAGATGGAAGGAACAATTAGAATCACCGCCAGGAGCGGCAAGGTCGTCAATCTGACCGAAGTGCGAAAAACATTTCCCCGCGCCTATGAACCGTGGAAGCCCAAAGAAGAACAAACCCTCAGAGAACTGTTTGACCAGGGCACACCGTTCACCGAGATTGCCGAAGTGCTCCAGCGCAATGTCGGCGCTGTCATTTCACGCTTGAAAAAACTGGAACTATTGAAATAGGGGGCACAGCCTCTGAACCAAAAGAGGTGCAGTCTCTGTCACCTCAGCCACATTGATCCAAAAAGAGGCATAGCCTCCTCAGTGACCGTGAGTGACGACAGCTTCCGCCTCAATCTCAACCAACCAGTCCGATCGTAACAATGACTTGACAACTACCATAGTTGCTGCCGGACGGATATCGCCAAACAGTTCCCCGTGCGCCCGGGAAACATCGGCCTCAACGGTCGGGTCGGTCAGATAGATTCGAGTCCGAACAACATGAAACGGCTTGCCGCCGGCATCTTCCACAGCTTTGATGATGATCTCCAGACACCGCTTTGCCTGACGGTAGGCATCGCCCGGAAACGCCGTGCTGCCATCAGCGGCAATCGGAGCCGTCCCGGACACTAATATGCGATTATCAATCCGCACCGCCCGCGAAAAACCGACTGTCTTTTCGTATGGTGAACCAGATGAGATATTCTTCCGGGCCATTATTGTGTCCCCGGGGTTGGTTGCGGCGGAACAGACCTATCGAACAGTTGCACGGTTTCCCTATGGATCAATACCCATATAGCATAGACTCCGAAGATAGTCCCAAACGGAATATTAATCAGATTGAGAAACGCAAGAATCAATCCGAATATCCTTCCCCATTCGTACTGTTTAAGCAATGCCCATCCGGCAATAATACCCGGCACCGATAGCACACCCATCACCAAGCCAATCACCGTACCGACCAAACCATAGAGAACCGTTGTCTCCTGATCACCGGCCGCAACCGCACCGGCCGCCAACACCATGAAGAACAGAATTGCTCCGAGAAGTGATAGAACACCAAGCGCGATGTAAATCACTCCAACCGCTTTGACGTGACCTTCCATAATGATTCTATTCTCCCATCTGGAAAGAGTTAAATTGACAGAACTATTTATACTACTGCATACAAAACTGCCTATTCCCAGTCAACTACGAATATTATCGACGGCGACAGTATGGGAAATTTCCCATATTTTGTAGGTCATATCGCCGCCAACAGTGCCCCCGGCTGGCCATCCAAAGACCGGTCAATATCGAAACCTCGCCCCCTCCTACGCCCCTAACTCTCTGAATCGTCGCCATATAACATTTTCTGACATCCCCGCCGAGTAATAAACGGCCGGTCTGGTACGCTATTTACATAGATGTCCTGCAACCAATAGAGGATTCTGTCTTATGAAGAAATTAAAACTCAATCAAGACGCCGGTTTCTCCATCCTGGAGGTCCTGATCGCTATGATCATTCTCAGCATGTCGCTTCTGCTGCTGCTGAACATGGCGATGGTAGCCCTTGATGGTAACGACTGGTCAAACAATACGACGGTGGCCACCCAGCTACTTCAGGAAAAACTCGAACAACTTCGCGCCAACCCTGACAGCCTGTCAGCCGGATCAGATACTGCCTCCGGTCTGATACGAAGCTGGACGGTTAGTAATATTAGCAACAATCTGAAGCGTGTTGATGTCAGTATCTCCTGGGAAAGTGTCCGGGCCGACAGCCACACTAATACCATGACCACATACATAAGAACCGACTCATAACAGGTGCCCTCATGATAAAACTTATGCAGAAATTCCAGGATCAAAAGGGCTTCTCACTTCTTGAAGTGTTGATTGCCCTGGCCATTATGGGCGTTGTCACAACGGCCGTTTTTCAGGTGCATATCGTCCAGCACAAGAACTATATGACGCAGGAAGATATTACTGAGATTCAGCAAAATGCCCGGGCCTCTATCGACGAAATCGGTCGCAATGTTCGCATGGCCGGCAATGAACTCCCGGCGGGGCTGGAGGCACTTGAAGCCTACGACACCAATCCCGACACCATTGTGGTCAACTTCATGGCAACCGGCTGCGACACTTACCTGTCGTCTCCGATGCCACAACCATCAGCCGAGTTGAAGTGCGGTAGCGATGTCTCCTGTTTCGAATCTGGCCAGTGGGTCTATATCTATGAACCGGCCGTCGGTATCGGTGAATGGTTCTTGATCACTCATGTCCAGACCGGGGCTAACCATATCCAGCACAATACCATGAGCCTTTCACGAAAATACGACTCCAATTCGCTTCTCCTCGGCCTAGAACGCGTGAAGTTCTTCATCGACAACGCTTCCGATCCGGCTCACCCCAATCTCATGATTGAGCGACTGAGTACCGGCCCACAGGTCTTTGCCGAAAACATCACCGACCTGCAGTTCAAGTACCGCATGAAAAACGGAACGGTTGTCGATCTGCCAATTGTGATAGATAATGTCCGTGAAGTACAGATGACCGTAACCGGACGATCAAACAAGCCCGACTACGAAGCGAAAACCGGCGAAGAGTTCAAGTACCGGACGTTCAACTCGTCGGTTTTTCTCAGAAACATACTGTAGAGACCAATAGTGAAACTACGGAGTAATATGATGAGACTTTCAATATTGAAATCAGAAGGCGGGTTTGCCACTCTCGTTGCGCTCATAATGGTTGGGATGCTAACCCTGATCGGTCTGGCCGCTCTTTCCACCAGTGACGACGAAGTATCGATCGCCAGTAACGAACTACAGGAAATGCGGGCTTTCTACGCCGCCGAAGCCGGTCTTGAAAAGATAGCCGCCGAAATTCAGGATATCTATGATAGCACCGGCGCCCCTCCGGCAACACTGCCGAACTCGCGCGATTCAATCAATGGCTGTGTCATCTTTTACGGTGGTACTGACGACGGCGCAGAAACTCAGGAAATCCTTACCAGCGGAACACTCACCGGCCTCAGCGGCGCGGTCAAATCGTTCACGCTCAGGTCGGTAGGTTTCTCCAGTCTTGAGAACGCCCGAGTTGTCCTCACCCAGTCGTTTGAATCGGTGACCATTCCGGTGTTCCAGTGGACCCTTTTCTTCAACGACGACTTCTATACCAAACCGGGTGGCGATGTTTCGATCGGTGGACGCGTGCATACCAATGGCAACATGTACGTACAGTCCACCGGCTCCAAGTTGACTTTCGATGACCAGGTCACCATCGCCGGTGATCTTCAGCATGGCTTTCCGTGGGGCGTTCCCGGCGGCGGCGATGTTTTCTTTACGGACGCCTCCGGCAATCCCGAGAATATGAAACAGGGTGGCGTCTTCATCGATTCGGATCACGCCAACTGGTACGATACTGCTGCCGCTCTCTGGCAAGGGAAACTCCAGGACAATGCCTTTGGACAGAACGAACTGAACCTGGGGTTGGATGCCAGCGATGATCCCCATAAGATCATCGAACGCTCCACCGGTAATCCTGATTCGTATCAAGATAAAGCTGATTTCATGATCCTCGATGGCACACCCATGGCTAAGGTCGGCGGCATCTGGCAGGACGTTTCTGCATCACTTCCGGGAGGAACGATCACCGATGCTCCTGCCGT
>DAOWIM010000014.1 GCA_030640905.1 bacterium | reverse complement strand
GGGATTCCCCTCCAGAAATCCCGTGATATAATCGACTTTCAACGCACGAATAGGGAGGTTGTTCGACTCAAAGTACTCTTGGAGCCGCTCACTATCAAGACCAACACAGAGCCCCTTGTGTGAATCTGCATAGTGGGACCACATTAGCCTGTCGTCTCGTACCTCAGACACAGTGAAGAAACCATGCTCTTTGTATATCTTGTCCTGCAACCGCCCTTCAAATGATTCCAGGTTGACATTATTCGCAGGCAAGCGTGAATTGAGCAACTCATTCGCTCTGGCCTCAAGCTCGGTTTCGTCCCAGGCGGGATTTGCTTTTCTCATGCGTTCCTTTAGCAAGCGCACAAATTGCTCGTTCGCGTATATATCAAACCGCAATGGAATGGCACAATCGAAAGGATCGTTGAAGTCTTCGGCTGATGCGAAGTATGCGACGTTGTGTGTGAGTATCAGCTTATGATAATCATCGCCCCAGTTTCGATACTTGTAAACGACTTTTGGAATCTTTGAAGTTTCCAACATGACCTATGCCCCCCGCTCGACACCCCGGTCTGTTACATATGCCGTGACCAGATCGTGGGGGGTGACATCAAAGGCGGGTGAATAAACAGCGACACCCTCAGGGGCGGTGCGACGGTCAAAACCTTCGGTGACCTCCTCGGCGGCCCGCTCTTCGATCACAATATCATCGCCCGACTCAATCGCGTTATCAAAGGTCGAGTATGGCGCCGCCACGTAGAACGGTATATCGTGAGCTTTGGCCAGAACGGCCAGCGGATATGTTCCGATCTTGTTGGCAAAATCACCGTTCTTGGCGATCCGGTCGGCACCGACAATGACATGGTCGATCTCCCCCCGGCGCATCAGCAAACCAGCAGTCGAGTCGGTAATCAGGGTGACATCGATTCCCGCCTGCCCGAGTTCCCATGTCGTCAGCCGCGCGCCCTGCAGGAGGGGGCGGGTTTCATCGGCAAAAACTTTGATCTTCTTGCCCTGCTCCTGACAGGTATAGATCACGCCAAGCGCGGTGCCGATCCCCCCGGTTGCCAACGCCCCGGCATTACAGTGGGTGAGGATAGTGTCACCGTCGTTAATCAAAGCCGCGCCATTGACGCCAATCTTCTCACACAACAGGCGGTCTTCCTCGTGGATCGCCAGAGCAACCCGTCGTGCATCTTTCGCGATGTCAGAATCATCGGACAAGGCTCCTAAAGCCCGATCAACCGCCCACATCAGGTTGACGGCCGTCGGACGAGCAGCCTTAAGCTCCTCCCCCACTTGTTGCATATAGGCGCGATCAACGTTTGGTTTTGCTCCGGCGGCGATTACTAAGCCGTAGGCCGCGGCGATACCGATAGCAGGAGCACCCCGAACGGCTAGAGATTTTATCGCCGCTATGATGTCGTAGTAGTTGTCGAGATTGAGATAAACCAACTCGCCGGGCAGTCGCGTCTGGTCGATAATTCGCAGCGTGTTGTCTATCAATTCGAGCGTCTTGATGTTCATAAGGTCACTGACCGATCATCTGGAGAATCACTGTTCTTGATCGTGCCCTGTTGTCAAACTCCAGGAACACGACTTGTTGCCACGTGCCGAGTGTCATCTTCCCGGCTACAAACGGAACGGTGATATCCGACCCCATCAGGGCCGAACGAAGATGCGAAAAACCGTTGCCGTCGTGCCACGTATTGTCGTGCTCGTAGGCTCGATCCGATGGAATCAGCTTTTCCATCAGTTCGGGCAGGTCTTTTATCAGGCCCGGTTCGTACTCGATGGTCGTGATACCGGTCGTAGCTCCGGGAGCAAAGGCGGTGATGGTGCCATCGGTCAGACCCGACCGGCCCAGCGCCTGTGCCATCTCGGAAGTAATATCAACGATGTCGCCCGGTCCCGACGTATTGAATGTTATCTCTTCGGTCTTTACCATCATATCATTTGTATAGGAATCGTTTTACTTTTTTAGTCGATGTTTTTTCCAACTCTTCAAACCTGATTTCCCATCCGGTGATTCTTTTGTAGTCAGCCACTTTCTGATTGAAGACGCCGAGTTCCTTTTCGATAATTTCGTGGACGCGTGTTGTGTTGGGGAAGTGTGGGTCGATGCCGTGACTTTCTTTCAACTGGTCAAGATCGGGCACAACGATAGCGCGTACTTCCTCGCCCTGCCGGTTCTCTTTGGGGCGACCGAATACAACCGCCTCGGCAATAGCGGCAGACTCCAGCAGACGTTCCTCGAGTTCCTCTGGATAGATATTTTTTCCTGCCGCCGAGACAATCAACGACTTGCACCGTCCGGTGATCCACAGATGCCCGTTGCGTAGTGTTCCCAGATCGCCGGTATAAAGCCAGCCGTCTCTGATCAATTTGGCGGTCTCCTCCGGATTGTCACGATAACCAGGTGTAACATTTTCCCCTCTGACCAGAACTTCACCGATACCGTCGGAGCCCGGGTTGTCAATTCGTGTTTCTACATTGAAGAGCGGCGGTCCTACCGATCCGAACTGGATCGTGGCGATGCGATTCACCGATACCACCGGTGAGCATTCGGTCAGTCCGTAGCCCTGAATGAAATCGATTCCGAGGTAGTTGAAGAAGGCGACGATGCGTGGCGGGATAGCAGCCCCACCAGAGACAAACAACCGCACCGAACCAAGACCGACTTTTTCCCTCAGGGGCGCAAAGAGTGCCCGCCCCAGCCTCAGGCCAAGTTTCCATCCGGTGCGCGACATGTTGAGCAGTAGATTGAACGCCAGCCTCTTGCCCGCCGGAGCAGCCTCTATTCCCCTGCGAATCGAGAGATACATCTTTTCATAGAGAAGAGGGACCGCTGTCATGATCGTTATCTCATTGCCGCGAATATCTTCGATAATTTCTTTGGACTTAAGCGATCTGGAATAGACAATCGTCATACCGCATAGGAGGGGCGTAATCATGCCGATCATCGCCTCAAACGTATGGTGCAGCGGCAGGACCGAATAAGCATTGTCATCAGAGGTGAGCGTGCAGGCATCAATAATGCCCTCATAGTTCGACAGCAGATTACGGTGCGTCAACTCAACTGCCTTGGGCGTACCGGTTGTCCCGGAAGTATAGATCAGCACGGCGACAGGTACGTCGGTCGGCACCGGCACCGGTGTTTCTTCGTCGGCCATAATTTCACGCCAACCCCGCGACGAGGTCTCCTCAAATGAGATCACGGTTGTAATACTGTCAAAACCATCAACCATTTGCTCGAACCGACCGGAGACGAATATACTTTTCAAACCGGCGTGTTCGATTATCCTGACAATTTCATTCTCTTTGAGGTTGGCATCTATCGGAACAACTGTCCCCCCTGCCTTTAGAATCGCAAAGTAAGCAACCGACCATTCCGGCCTGTTCTCCGAGAGGATACCTATCTCCGGTATTGGCAACATATCGTTGCCAATAAGCCCAACTGCCAGCCGGTCGATCATCTGACCAATTTCCCGATAGGTGTAACTGCGCCCCCGGCCACCTTCGGCCTTTAGCGCGATCAGGTCGGCATGTTTTTCAATCGAACGATCCAGAGCGCTCGGTAGAAATGTGCCGGTATTACGGCCTGATTCTGCTTGAAAAGCCATACATACAATCTATGCGTCGGAGTGTTCATTGAAAAGGGAAATATAACGCCAACCACCGACCAAGAAGCATGCACAAAAAAACCGCCGGGCGTTAACCCGGCGGCTGATATTGTCAGATCAGATCAGGTTTTTAGATTTCAACCTTGATGTTTTTGGAAATGATTACGCCACCTCGTGGATCGGTATCGGTGATGGTAAGTGTAGCGCCACCGGCCGAGTTGGGTGCCGTCCAGTAGAATCCGAATGCTTCACCATAGGCATTGGTTTCCTGGGTGCCACCGGTGACGGTTCCATCGGAGACGGTCAGCACCAGGGTGTGATCTGCCAGTGGATTGCCCCAGCGATCCGCAATAGTCACACTTACGGGAACGACTTCGAGAGGTGCCGCGGTAGCCTGCACCGTGATCGGACAGTTCGGCAAATAGGCGTACCCCGTCAGCAGAGTGACGTTAAAGGTCACAGAGGCAGCACCACCGGACCAGTATTCAACCAAGTCAATCGCACCAATGCCATCATCGTTGGCACCGGTAACGGACTCATCAATTGACAATAGCGGCGCCACGATCTTGGTCCGAGCCGACGAGTAGTAGCAGCCGTCCTCAAACGATCCGGAGGCGACGTTGATCAGGCGAGCATCACCTTCAAATGTTGTACCACCAACCACCGGATTATCGTTGAGGTCAACCGCCGAGAGTATAAGCGTAGCTTTTGTTGCACCGTCGGCTATCATCGTTGCGGGAGCGCCAGTAACAGTCAGGACCAAGGCGAAGTGCGAGTTGAAGAACATACTGGAATCCATCACCGTCCCGCCAGCCGTTTCAGCATATATCCAGACGCGGCCGTCAGCAGTGGCAACATTCTGACATGAGAACCAGGTTGCCATAGCGATACCATCCAATTGGGCGGTACGCTCAATGTGTGATTTCATGGTACCTTCATCGACTGTAAAATAGACAGCCGTATTGTCGGCCACCGGGTTCAGATACAGGTCGGAAACTATAGCACAAATTTCTACCTCTTCGCAGCCGACATCCCAGTACGGTACGTTACACTTCTCGGCATTAACCGACACATAGACCGGCGGACCGGCCGAAATCAAAATCTGAGCGGCGTTGGCCAATACCGACAACGAGGCCGTAGCCCGAACGCGCACGGTACCTGAGATCGTTCCGGAATGGATGTTGGCCGAGGCGACGCCCTGGCTATTAGTCATTGCCTGATAAGGACCGTAACCATCGGCGACTACACCGAGATGCTCACCTCCGCCGGGTCCGTCGGTAATCAGGAAATCAATCGGGACCCCTTCCGGAGCCGGGTTGCCATAGATGTCATAAGCCGTAGCATAGATAATGCCCGTTTCGATGCCGCCGGTACCTTTGACACCAAGATGTGTTATGTCGGTGGCAAGGAAGAGCGAAGCGACTTCGGCGTTGGGTGATAGTTGGAGCGAGATTTCGGCATTACCGGAATACTCGCCATCATCAACCGTAGCTGTAATATAAACGGTCCCCGATTCATTGCCGGAGATAAAGCTGACAGTAACCTGACCCTCCGTTCCGGCGACTGTCGCCGAGGAAGGTATTTGTCCCATGCCATCCCATTGACCATTTGAATTGGCATCAAATACGAGCGAATCAATACCGGTTGACCAGTAGCCGTTGCCATCGATATCGACAAATTTCTCACCGGCGGTCAATTTCACAATCGTTCCTGCGGGAGCCGGGCTACCAAGCGCGGTCCTCACTGTAATAGTAACCTGCGAGCTGTCGGTGCCGTTGGCTAGCAACAGACTTGGCGAAACGGACATGGTGATATTTCCGCTTCCTGTCTGGGACGTTTCATCTATGGCCATCGAGGCTTGAGCCGGATCTTCATTGCCGGCAACCCAGGCATAGATAGTGACCGACCCTGCCGTGGTGGCATGGAAGACGGTAGCTGCGACGCCTGAAGCATCGGTTGTGTCCTGTTCGGGAACAAAATAACCTGCCGTGGCCGGCATGACAGTGAACCAAATCGGCTCCTCCGCTACCGCCGTACCTGAGTTGACGACGGTTGCCTCAACCACCGAAATATCGCCGATACCAAGCGTAGCTGGTGACGCCGATACAGAAATCTGGACACTGGAAACAGGTGTATCACTAACACTTTTGGATCCACACCCAATCATTGCTGTCAGCATCAAAGGTAACAGCAAAAAACTTATCCATAGCCGGACGGCTTTGTAGTTCTGGTACATCGGTCACTCCTGTATTTTCTTGTTTATTCGTGTCTAACTTACAAGAGGCCCGGCCATTTACCGGTCCGGGCCAAATTCCTATGGACAACTTTCTAGTTACCGCTCATAGCCAGACCTGTTTCGACAATAGTCGGAGTTACAAAAATCACGAGGTCACGGCTTTCGTTCCGCTTGTTAGTGTACTTAAACAGCAATCCAATCAGCGGAATGTCTTTGAGGATCGGCACACCGATTTCGGTTATTACTTCATCTTCGGTCGTCAGGCCACCGATCACGGCCGTCTGGCCGTTCTCAACTATGACATTGGTCTCGGCATTGCTTGTATTTATGATGACACCATTGGGATCGAACTCGTAGGTCGATCTCTCCGGCATAAGATGCATGATAATCTGGTTTTCTGCTGTGATGTGAGGAGTAACGGTAAGAATCGTGCCTACTTCCTCAAATTTGATAACGACGTTGCCGGACTCGTCAAACTGTTTGACCGGAATCTTCTGGCCGAGTTGAATTTTGGCTGTTTTATTGTCAACAGTGGTGATTTCCGGATGAGCTATGATCTTGCCCTTACCGGAATTGACGACGGCTTCAACAAAGGCATCAACCGACCAGCCCTTCTGAAGCGCCGTTATATGGTAGCGACCAGCGTAATCAGCCAAGCGTCCGCCCTGCATATGAGCATCCTGAGCGTATGAGCGGCCTGTTTCGGTAGTAGATGTACCGGAAACGAACCAATCAACACCCAGCTCCTCCCGATCGGTGGTGAATATCTCAAGTAGCTGGGTAGAAATCTTTATCTGTCGGGCCGGTCTGTCCAACTCGGCTATGTATCCGAGCACATGGGCCATATTAGTTGGTACTTCCTGGACGATGATCGTGTTCGACCGCGCGTCACTGGTAGCTTTCCCGCGATCGGTCATCAAGGACTTGACGGCCTTAATAATATCTTCCGATTTCGAATTGGAAACCCTGACTATCTCCGTTTGCAATTCCACAAGCTGGCGCTGTTCGGCCTTGTGCTTCTCATTTTCTGAGACTTCCTTGCGATGGTCCTCGGAGGTGAGCACGCGGATATAACCATCGCCGTCATCGACAATTGCCAGTTCGTAGGTACGTCCAATTATATCCATCGCCTTGCGCCACGGAACGTCGGCAAGCTTGATGGTGACCGTTCCCTTCACGTCCGGTGCAATAACAACATTGACGCCACCGTAGTCGGCCAGATGGGTCAGTACCGACTTGATATCGGCCGACTGAAAGTGGAGGTTCTTAATCGGCTGTGACGGATCCGGTGTCTCTTCGCCCAGCGTAGCTGCGGTCATGGTAAATGCCAGCGCTATAACCGCCAACGGCAAGAGTACTTTTCTCATTTTCATCCCAGTCATTATTATTACCTTCCTTTCCTAGCCTTCTATCCGGAGGGCCACTGTTCGACTCCATCCGTATTCGAATATCTGGAAATAGACGCGATTACTTTCGACCCGAAGGACATAGCCCTTTTGAACCTTGTCTCCGGCCTTAAGAATGTATCCCATGTTATTGTTGTCTTCAAAGAGAGCGCTGTTCTCGCCGGTGTCCCCTTCAATAATGCCAACCAACTTCAACCCTTCGACATTAGGAACCTGCCGCTCAATCAAGTCATTGTGGGTGCGAGCCTCGTTGATAAGAGTCGCAAATGGATCTCTATGCGACTTGGCCCGGTACTTGATCACCAGACGCTTGGGGAATTCTGCAACCATCGTACCCTTGATCTTGTTTGATCCAGATGCACGGCGACGGAAACGCGATGTCGGCTTGGCCTGTGATTTCTCAGGGGCAGCGGCCTTTTGGGGAGCCACCGCGACTGTCTTCTTGGTTTGCTTGGCCGGCTGCTGTTTGACGATCTTAGTTTTCTTCGGAGCAGCTTTTTTCACCGGTGTCGGCTTGCTTGCCTTGGCGACTACTTTCGGCGCGGCTTTCTTCGCCGGTGTCGGCTTGCTTGCCTTGGCGACTACTTTTGGCGCAGCTTTCTTCGCCGGTGTTGGCTTGTCTACCTTGGCGACGACTTTCGGCGCGGCTTTCTTC
>DAOWIM010000164.1 GCA_030640905.1 bacterium | reverse complement strand
TGCGAGGTAGTCAATCCGAACCCCGTGAAGTTGTGCAATATGAAGATGCTGTTGCCATTCCGGTGGAATCAGGTAGGCATACGGCATCAGGACCGAGTCGGAGGGGACATTGTTGTAGAAGAACGGAATTCGGTATGTCTTTTTCTCCGATCCCCATATGACACGATCGGTGCCGGAGATATCGGATGGTTCAAAATGGAAATCGACGCCGAGGAAATCGATCATGAAACTGTCATCGGTACGTTGGAACCGGAGCGGATAGTAGCTACCGGCCAGATCGGTAGCGGTTTGTTGGTCGGCGAGGTGGACGGCTTCTTTGAGGGCGGCGGCGTTCTCGTTGACATAGGCGGTAAGCTCGGTCATCAAGGCGTAAACCGATTCAACCCGCTGCTTGTGGCTCTTGAGCATATGGGTTTCGATCAACATGAATGGCCGATTCTGTACAGCACCGTATCCATTGGAATATCGTGGTGAACCGGTCCAGGTGATAAGGCCGCTGGTGATGTCGTAACGTTTCCTCGGTACGATATACCGAATGAACGGATAACCGGCGTTCTCCATCCTGTTGGTGATCGCCGGGACAAATTCGTTTGTTGTCCAATCGGCCAGAGCCGGAGCGACATTGGTATTCGCTTCGATCGCATAAGTGATGACATATTGATAGTCGGCACCGTTGGTGGTGTGGAGATCGACTGAGAAATCGGGTAGCCATCGGGTGTAGAATTTCAGCCACGACCGCATCTCGGGAGCGTCGGCTTTTAGGAAGTCGCGATTCAAATTGAGGTTCTGAGACGTTACCCGCCAGCCCATTTCTTTGGGGCCGTTCTGATTAATTCGATTGTATGGGCCGAACCGTTCGTGACCATCGACACTGAATATCGGAATGAACAGGACGATGACACTGTCGAGCATGTCCATGTATTTTCCGTGCACTACGATGTCACGCAGAAACATCAGACCGGCATCTTTGCCCTCAATCTCGCCGGGATGAATCCCCGCCTGATAGAGGAGGATGGCCTTGCCTGAGGTTTTTGTTCCGGTTGGGTCGAACTCACCATCTTTGTCGAGAATGAGTAGCGGCAGCGCCCGGAGCTGTGGGCTGGTGCCGAAGGTTGTGTAGGTGAGGATATCGGAGTGGTCGGCCAGTTTCTTGCAGTAGTCTATAGTCTGGTTGTAACGGGGGGTTTCAAGATAATCCGACCTTTCGTAATAGGTCAGCCAGTCATCGGCATGAACGCACGATGTTGCTGACAGTATTACCCAAAGCGCTAATAGCAAGTATTTGGACATGGTATTGTCTCCTTATGATCGGGATTTGTTGGTAATCATAAGTCAGCTTGGAACGGTTGGCAACTTGAATGATTGGCTGGGTATGCCTGAGTCTTGAAACAGGCTTGCCTGTGTTAGGCGTCGGTGAGTCCGGTGGGACCCATCAGGGCGACAAATGCACGCAGGGCGGTTTCGTCAAAATGATTTTTCAACGATAGCATGATTCGCAAGGCCGGGTAGGTGTCGATTGCCTTTTGGTACACTCGTTCGGTAGTCATGGCGTCGAAGCAGTCGGTGATGGCCACGATCTTAGAGAAGATGTGCATTTCTTCAAGCGTCAGGCCGGCGGGGTAGCCGCTTCGGTCGCCCCGTTCGTGGTGCTGAAGAATTGCGTAGTACGATGTTGCCGATATTTCATCGGTGTTGGTGAGAATATCCACTCCCCACTTGGGATGTTTGCGCATGATCTCAAACTCAATCGGGTTGAGGGCCGAGCGTTTGTTGAGAATCCGTTCGGAGATTTTCGATTTGCCGACATCGTGAAGAAGCGCTCCGACACCCAGTTCGTGCAGGAACTGCTCATCTTTGAAACCCATCTGCTGAGCCAACGCTACCGCAAAGGTGCAGACATTGACCGAGTGGGTGTAGGTGTAGTAATCAAACGAAGTGATCTTCATCAGATTGTGAAACGATTCCTGCCCCTGTAGAATAAAGCCGACGGTGGTCGCTACCAGGTCTTTGGATCGTTGAATATTTTCACCGTAAGTCGGGTTGGCCAGGACATCTTTGACAAGATTGGAAGACGTTTCGTAGAGGATCGTCGCTTTCTTCTCCTCGTCTATCTTCGGGTCGGAGATAATCTTGGGCAGGTTTTTCTCGATATAGCGTTGGTACTTAGGTTTGTTTTCGGAAGTGATGTAGAGGCGCTCGACGTTGTTATCCAGCAGCTTTTGGCGGGTTCGATCGGTAAACGGCAGGTCGGTGGAGCGGTAAAGTACCAGCGTATTATTTACGTTGATATAGAGGTCGAAATTGAGAATCGAGTCGACCCGAATTGAATCGAGCTGAATTGCCAGATGTTTTTGTTCGGTTCTTTGTTTAAGCGCAGTCGAAGTCATCAATCGGTTCCTGACATACCTGTTCCGGGGGCTTTCCGTATGGGAAACCCTATTATCAAAGTTATCGGCAGATTGCCCGATTTGGTTTAAAAAAAAGCCCCCCCAACCGATTGGCGGGGGGACCTGCAGGAGGGTGGAGAATTTTGTTGAGTCGGTCTAACCTTTGGAAGTATGACCTTTGATAGTTGTCATGACCGACTGCAGGGAAGTGGTGATATTTCCCAGA
>DAOWIM010000178.1 GCA_030640905.1 bacterium | reverse complement strand
TCCGATGTTGTTTGTGCCTACAAACCGAATATGGCCTTCTATGAGAGCCATGGCCCGGAGGGATTGTCGTTGTTGAAATGGTTGGTTGAACAGATTCCTGAGAACATTCCTATCATCATTGATGGCAAGCGTGGCGATATCGGCAACACGGCATCGCACTATGCCGAGGCTCTTTTCAAGAAGTACCGCGCTGACTGGGTGACTTTGAATCCGTACATGGGATACGACTCGCTGCGTCCGTTTCTTGAATACAAGGACCGGGGCATTTTTGTCCTTTGCCTGACTTCAAACTCCGGTTCCAAAGATTTCCAGCGCCTGCTCATTGACGGCAAGCCGCTGTATAAGGTTGTTGCTGAGAAAGTGGCTTTTTGGAACAAGGATGACGCTTGCGGTCTCGTTGTTGGCGCTACTCAGCCGGAGCAGCTCAAAGAGATTCGCGAGGTGGCCGGTAGTATGGCGCTGTTGATTCCGGGAGTTGGTGCTCAGGGTGGATCGTTGGAGAAAGCTGCCTTGTTCGGTACCGATGGTTTCAAGAAGCCGGCAGTTATCAATGTGTCCAGATCGGTGCTATACGCTTCGAAAGAATCCGATTTCGCGGACCGCGCCCGGGCAGAATTGATCAGGCTTAACAGTATCGTCGAGAAAGTCCGTGTTGATGGCTTGCCGCCGGAAACCGAGGAGGCACCGAAACAGGATCAGCCAGTTGACGAGGCGCCCAAAGCTGAGGCTCCGGTTGCGCCGCCGCCCCAACAGGTCCCGCAGCAGGGTTCATCGGAAGTGGCCAACCAGCAGCAACCGGATCGTCAACCCGACAACTCTCAGCACAATCCAGACCGGAATACCGACTCGCCGCATTCCTGATAGACGGTGCGCATACCGCCCGTTTAAGCCGGGGTCTATTCCAGTAAAATATCGGCGCTGTCCAATGGCGGCGTGTAGGGCAGATCAAGCCGATCTGTCACATCCTGAAACTGATACGGGAAAGCCCAGACAACGTAGTAGGCATTGTCCGACAGCAGCTCATAGTCGGTGCCGAAATACGAATTGAGGATAACCCGAAAAGTATTGACCGGTGAGATGTTGGTATAGATTGGCAGACTGTCAAGGCCTGGAAGATAATATGCGTTGAGGATTCCCAGACGTTCTTTGACGTAGGTCTTGGCCAGACTGTTCCAATGGAGTCGCGAGCCGGGGCCGTGATCGCCCTGCACGATTATTATCGGTGGCTTGTCTTTGTGGCGGGCCAGGATACTGTCAATTGTCTCAATCAGCAGACTGTCTACCACCCGAATCTGGTTACGGTAACCGGTTAGGTATTCCTCCGTGGAGCCGATGTAGTGATGACCATCGCCGTGAGTGAAAGCACGCTCAAGTTGAAAGTCGTTCCCATTTTCATCAAACATGAACGGCGGGTGGGGAGCCAGGATATGGGCAAAGACGAAAAATGGTGACGGCGCTTCGGTGATCTTAGGCAACTTGGAGAAAATGAATCGGATTCTGTCTCGTTCACGATTGTAGCGGGATTCAAACGATCCCCGCACGTATGCCAGAGGTGTGGTCGAGTAGACGAGCGCGGCGAACTCAGAGAGATCGGACTTGGGGGCCAGGTTGACATCGGGATCAGTGAAATCGCTCAGGCGGTAACCGGTTGAGAAAGTTACAATCCTGTACCCAATACTCTGAAAGAACTCAAACACAGCGTTCGTCTGATACAGGTCAGCCAGTGGGACCCGGTCAACAGAGGTGCGGTCGAACATTCCCAGCGAGTCAATATAATTTAGATTGAGCGATGATGTCAGTGAGAGAAGTGTCTGCGGATAGTTGCTGTGGGCGCTGTCGGCTACAAAGAACCCCTTTTCTCTCAGATGATCAAGGGTGGCGGAATTGTCGTAATCATATATCTCGCCGAGTACATCGTGTCGACCGTAGCCATCAAGGATTATATAGTAAACGTCGGGTGGTTCCTCCAGAAGCATGTCGCCGACCGTTATTGTCGGACGCGTCAGTTCCACTGATGAACGTCCCATCGTCGCGTAGCCGGCACTGCCTATCTGTATAAGAACAAGGATGACTCCCAGGTAGTTCAGTAGCTGGGTCAGCCGTGGGAATTCGTTCTTGGATCTGAAGATGCGGTAGGACGCGATCAGCCAGACGACTCCAAGAATCCACATTAGTGATGTATGGGGCCATTTTTCAAACTGGCTGATAGTGTCGCCCAGATCGATTACAACTTCGAGCAGGTGACCGTAGGAGAAAAATAGGGCGATGGTGACCGTAACGAGCAGACCAGCCTTGCCAGAGTTCTTAAACAGGAGGCTTAGGAGGACAGTGGCGACCAAGGCGGCGCCAACCACAACGCCAGCGGTGGCTGGTATGTCGATCAGTCGCATCTGGTCGGCGTTCTGAGCGAAAAGAAAGGCGACCGGAAGGAGGCCGAAAAGCAGTGGATGCGGGACGAGGTATTTTTTCATTATTCTCCGGCGATTGAATCGGTTAGCGTTTCGGACTCTCCCCTTAGCTCTCCGGCGCGGACGCGTTCTGTCACGTCGTGGAAATCGAAAGGCCGTGGCCAGGTCGAGAAGTAACTTCGGTCGGGTAACAGTTCATACTGGCCACCGAAGTATTGATTAAGGACAATTCGAAACGTATTCACGGGCGTAATATCGGGATAAATCTGTAGGCTGTCCAGTCCCGGAAGAAAATAAGCGTTCAATATGGCCAGCCGTTCTCTGACATCCGATTTTTCCATGTTTTTCCAGTGCAAACGCGAGCCGGGACCATGGTCGGCCTGAATGATGATAATTGGAGGTTTCTCTCCATAGCGAGTCAGAATAGAATTGACCGCAGCCAGAATATTCTGAGAGACAAGACGAACCTGGGTGCGGTAACCAGCGATGTATTCTTCGGTGGTCCCGCCATTGCCTGTGTAGTGGTCACCATCGGCAAATGAAAATTTGAAACTGCGTTGGTGTTCCGCACCGGTTTCATCGTACAGGAATGGTGGATGAGGCGAGATGATATGAGCGAACACCAAGCGAGGGCCTGTCCCCGGACCCATCCGGGAGAGTTGATCGAAAGTGAAGCGGACCCGTTCGCGATGCAGGATAAACGGAGATGTCACTTCTTTTAGAAAAACTGGCAGCGGAGTGGTTGATATTAGCATGTTCGCGAACTCGGAGATATCGTGGGGTCGCTTCCAAAAAATGTCGACATTGTCGAGCTCTGTGAAGTCGTAACCTGTGGCAAAGGTTTCGATTCGGTAGCCTTCCTGGCGGAGAAAATCAAATACGATGTTGGTCTCGATGAGATCGGTCAGTGGTACGCGATCAGATGAATTGACATTGAAGTCGCCGATCTGGTCGAGATAGTCGAGGTTGAGGGTCGAGGACAGAGAAAGTAGCGACTGGCAGTAATTTGTATAGCTACTATCGGAGATGGTAAAGCCAAGACCCCTCAGACTGTCGAGGAATTCAGCGTTATCGTAATCAAACAGTTCGAGGAGAATATCGCGACGTGCGTAGCCATCGAGAATGATGTAGTAAATATCCGGTCGCTCAGTGATTTCCCCGACAACGGGAATCGAACGGTTTGTATCTGACGTTATCGATGTTCGGGTCGTTAGTACGTAACCGCCGACGACTATTTGAATGAGCACGAGGATCACACCAACTCCGTTGAGGATCACAGTCAACTTCGGGAAGCTCCTCTTAGTCCAGCACAGGCAGATAAATGCGATAAGCAAGGCCACGCCCATACTGTTCAACAGAACCCGGTTCGGACTTTTCTCGCAGTAGGGGATTATCTCGCCCAGAGCAATGATAAAATTGAGCAGATGTGAATACGAGAAAAACAAAATGAAGAAGAATGTAGCCATCAAGGCCGCTCTTGCAGCGTTGCGGAGAACCAGTTTCAATAGTAGTTGCAGGAGGGTGGCCGCGGACAGTACGACAATCATCGGAACAAGCAGATCGGTAACTCTTGCCTCTCCGGCATTCTGCGCGAAGAGAAACAGAACGGGAAAGAGGGCAAACAGAAAGGGATGCAACACAAGCATTTTCTTCATTGATCGGTACTCTCTTCGGTGTGCGAGGTCGCTGGCGGTTTCGGGTCATTGAGGCGGTCGGTAATGTCACTGAATAAGTAGGGAAAATTCCATGTGGAGAAGAATGATCGATCGGGGCACGGCTTGAAATCGAGACCGAAGTAGGAATTGAATATGATTCGAAAGGTATTTACCGGCGTTATGGTCGGATAGAGAGGGGGGTTGTCTATCCGAGGTAGATAGTAGGCGTTAAGGATTGAAAATCGTTCACGGTGCCATGTCAACTCTTCGGACTTCCAGTTGAGGTATCGTCCCGAACCATGATCTCCCTGCACTATGATGACAGGTGGGTTGTCGGCCTCGCGGAGGAGAATATTGTCGATGGTTGTTTGCAGGCGTTCGGTAACAAACTGCACCTGATTACGATATCCCCGGATATAATCCTCGGCGTTTCCGCCTTTTTCGAAGTAATGACTGCCGTCGGAAAAACTAAACGGGAGCGAATCTCTAGCTGGAGTACCGTCCTTCTCAAAGACAAACGGCGGATGCGGGGAGATGATATGGGCTAAGACAATATAGGGAGGATCGACTTCATCAATGTTGGCCAGTTTGTCCAGCGTATACAGCACTCGTCTGCGGTGAGCCTCATGCGGTCCAACCAGGTGATTGAAAACGAACGGAAGGGGTGTTCTCGAGACAATGAGGCTTTGAAATTCGGTCAGCGTGAAGCGTGGAGTAAGCAACACGTCGGCCATCTTCATAGTGGTGAGGTCATATCCTGAGACAAACGAAACGATGTTATAGTCAAAAACTTGTAGCGCCATCAGAACCATGCTCTGCTGGACAAAAGTGGCCAGCGATACGCGTTCCCCCACCTTGGTGCCGAACTCTCGTAGTCGACTGAGGAGATCACCATTCAACGATGAGCCCAGCGACTGCAGCGTTCGGGCGTAGTTGGAATGGCTGCTGTCGGCGACGTAAAAACCGCGAGCGCGCAGGTGATCGAGAAATGCTGAATTGTCGTAATCGAAAACTTCCTTGAGAATGTCCTGGCGGGCATAGCCATCTACGATGATGTAGTAGATGTTGGGTCGATAGGTCGAAATGTTCTTCCCTCGCGCCATCTCCGCGACAGTCGGTCCCGTGTCTTCCACGGCGGCAAGCAAGTAGCCGGCGTGAACGATTTGCAGGGCGACCATCAGGCCGGCAATCAAGTTGAGGTATCGAGTCAGGCGGCTGTGTTCTGAGTCGGAGCGTCGGATTAAACCGGCCGCGGCGATCACTGCGGCGATAAGAACACAGGAGAGAATCAGGTTAGGGAGAATTTCGTACTGGGCAAATTCAACTCCCATCTTTCTGGAGAGATCAAGCAGATACCCGTAGGAAAAAAACGCGACAATCATTACGCTGGCAATCACACCGCTCTTTGCCATGTTCCTGAAATAGAGGTTGAGTAGAAGCGTGATAAGAAACGTCACGACAAGTGCAACAATGCCGGGAACAATCAGCGCTTCCGGTTTCATGGACCTGACATTCTGCGCGAAGAGAAACAGAATGGGGAAGAGCGCCAGCAGATATGGATGCAGTACAAATATTTTCTTCATTGATCGGTACTCTCTTCGGTGTGAGAGGTTGCTGGAGGCAGCTCGTCATTGAGTCGATCGGTGATGTCATCATACAGGAAGGGATGCTTCCAGACCGAGTAGAACGACCGATCGGGTCGCAGCTCGAAGTTGAGACCGAAAAAGGAGTTGAAAATAACTCTGAACGTATTCACCGGAGTGATGGATGGATAGAGAAATTGGTTGCGCTGGCCGGGCAGGTAGTATGCGTTCAGAATTGAAAATCGTTCGCGATGCCACGTACGTTCCTTTGAATTCCAGTCAAGATAGAGGCCGGAGCCATGATCTCCCTGAATGATAATGATGGGGGGATTGTTTCCATATCGAACCAGCAGACGATCAATGCACCGCTGTAGTTGTCCCGTGACGAAGCGGATCTGACTGCGGTAGCCACTTACGTATTGATCGGGGTCACCGCCTTTCTCAAAATAATGATTCCCATCGCTGAAGCTGAAGGGTCTCTCATCGGGACCGGGGTTGCCGTAGTCGTCGAAGAGAAAAGGGGGATGCGGCGAAACAATATGCGCGAATACAAAAAACGGCGAGGCAACCTCATCTATCTGAGGTAGCTTTTCCAGCATGTATAGAACTCGTTCCCGGTGACGATCATGTTGCGTTGCGAAGACTCCCAACAGATATGATAGCGGTGTTGTTGATACGAGCAGATTCTCAAATTCAGAAAGATGGATACCTGAAGTCAGAGTAGCATCGGCGTTGTTCATAGTTGTTACGTCGTACCCAGAGATGAACGATACTATGTTGTAGCCGAGTATTTTCAGCCCCCGCAGAACAGCGCCGGTTTGAATGAAATCAGAAAGGGGCACCCGGTCGTAGGTGTTGGCGCCGAAATCGCCTAATTTATCGAGGTACTCGGTGTTTAACGATGAGGCCACCGATTGCAGAGTGCGGGCGTAGTTGGAGTGGCTGCTATCGGCAATGTAGAAACCAAGCTGGCGCAAATGGTCAAGAAAGCCGGAGTTGTCGTAGTCGAATACTTCCTGAAGAATATCCTGACGGGCATAGGCATCAACAACGATATAGTAGATGTCCGGCCGGTAGGCCGGGAGATTTTTCCCGACTGATGGTTCGGATGGAGCAGCAGACTCACTTATTCTTCCAGCCACATAATAGCCAGCTATAGCCAACTGGACGACCACCATCAAGATTGCGACAATATTCAATATGCTTGTTACTTTCTTGAGACTCGATCTTGTTCGTAACGTCACATAGCTGATTCCGGCAACGGCAATCAACAGAATGACTAACAGCAGCCCGTTTGGAAGTGAGTCGTTCGGACCAAAGTTCGCCCCCGCCAGGCGCCCAAGGTTGAGGAGGTGTCCATAGGAGAAGAAGGCCACCAGCACCAGGCTGGTTACCAGGCCACTCTTGTCAGGGTCGCGAAGGACTAACCAAAGGGCTCCGAGAATCATTGTCGTAGCCGCCAGGGCGATCCCCAGCGACGGCAAGATGGTCGCGATTCGCATGTCGGCGGCATTCTGTGTAAACAAAAACAGCACCGGGTAAACGGCGAGGAGAAATGGATGCAACAGGCGCCAACGTCGCATAGTCAACCTATTTCTTGTGCATCAGGTAGAGTGTTCGTTCCGATTCACGTATCTTCTCCGACCGGTCGAAATCAAAAACTTCGCGGAAGGCTGTCTCGAAACAGTCCCGTGTGTAGTTAGGGAAAATATCCTCGCGTGACCCGAGAAGCCGTTCGGTTTGTGAATCAGATTTGGGGACAAACTCAATAATCAGCCACTTACAGATACCGGCGAAGAAACGGGCGATCATCGGTAACGGCAGATTGTTGGCAATCGCCAGATGG
>DAOWIM010000234.1 GCA_030640905.1 bacterium | reverse complement strand
AATTTCCCCAACCCGTTCAACCCGACCACGACTATCAGTTTCGATCTACCGGCAGCCTCCGATGTCGAACTCTTGATTTTCAACATCATCGGTGAGACTGTCTTCAACCAGACCGGTTTCTACTCGGCGGGGACACATCAGGTTCGATGGAACGGAATCAGCACGAGCGGGCAACGAGTATCGAGCGGCGTTTACTATTACCGGATCAAAGCGGGGGATCATGTCGCTGTCAGGAAAATGGTTCTACTTAAGTAGCGCGGTCCGCCGAGGTCGAAGATGCGCCGAGGCGTACGAACTGCGCTCCCGCGAACAAGTGTCAGGAGCACATCCGCCGCGGCGGACTGACCTACTGAAAACAGTATTTCCCTTTCATAGCGTTTTGTGCTAAATTGAACGACCAAAACCGCAAACCAGTCGGACCTATGTAACGGGAGATCGAATCGACCCTCATGCCCTTTCTTGACAAACTTGCCCAGTTAGTCCCGCCGGATCAGTATTCAATCCAGACCGACCAATTAGCCGTAGCCAGCAAGGACGAATCAACACTCGATCCGGTCACACCACAGGCAGTTGTATGGGCGATGAATTCCGACGAGATTGCCTCGGTGATCCGCCTCTGCTACGAAAACAAAGTGCCCGTCACCACCCGAGGGGCCGGAAGTGCGTTGGAAGGCTCGACCATCCCCCTCTCGGGCGGCGTCGTTCTCGATCTGAGCCGTATGACTAAAATCCTTGATTTCTGGCCGGACGACCTTCAGGTCCAAGTTGAACCGGGCCTCATTTACGACGATCTAAACGAAAAGCTAAAACGCGACGGTCTGTTTTTTCCACCGTCACCGGGTGGGTCGGGCGATGTTGCTTCGATCGGCGGCATGGTCTCCACCAATGCCAGCGGCATCTATTCGGTCAAGTATGGCGGCACCCGAGAATATGTGCTGGAGCTTGAGATTATCACCGGCACCGGCGAGATTATTAAGATCGGCAATCGGGCAATCAAACGATCCAGCGGCTACAACCTAGTCGATCTGATATCCGGCTCCGAGGGTACGCTGGCTGTTATTTCAAGTATTACCATCCGGTTAGCAGGCTTACCTGAAGGGCGCCTTCAGGCTGCGTTCAAGTTCCCCGACGAGGTTTCAGCAGCCAGAGCGGTCTCTGAGATGTGTCGCTACGGGCTTGATCTGGCCGCGTTGGAGTTCCTTGATCGAAAGGTCATTGAAGCTCTCAACCAGCTCAAAGGGTACGGTCTCGAAGAAGTCCCCGCCCTGTTTCTTGAGTTTCATGGTCCGGAGGCGGCACTGGAATCGAACCGTGAGCTGGCTGAGACTATCTGCCTGGAAGCTGGCGGCTCGGAGCTCATGTTGGCTGAGGGGCAACGCCCGTGGGAGATCAGACACTTTGCCACCGACGCGATCAAATACCGGCAACCCGGATATGCTATCTTGCGCAACGATGTCGCTTTCCCAATTTCCTGCCTTCCCGAAATGGTTGCCTACTGCCACGAACTGGGCGACAAACATGGGATCATGATGCATACGTTCGGACATGTCGGAATGGGGCTGCTTCATGCCCTCATGCTGGCCCGGCGAGACAACCCGAAGGAGTGGCAAACGGCTCTATCCGTCAATGATCAGATAATCAAGAAAGCTCTCCGATTTGGCGGGACGATTTCTGGGGAGCACGGAATTGGCCTCGGGCACAAAAACCTTTTCAAAATCGAGCACGGCTCAGGAGTTGACCTCATGCGTAGAATCAAGGCTCAGTTTGATCCGGCGGGAATTCTCAATCCGGGCAAAATATTTGACCTGTAGGGCGCCTTCCGGCAGAGCCTAATTTCCTCGTACTATTGATGTTAGCAAACAACTTCCTTGACCTCCGAGGCCTTATCCTGTATACTTACCAACGGGAACAAATATGGTTATAGACGATATAAGAAAGCAGATGAGTAGAACGATACTTTTAACATTAGTTTTGGCGGCGGTTCTTTGTGGAAATACCCTGAGCCAGCCAGCCCTTGAGATTCCAAACAATGAGTTCGAGTTTGGCCTGGTACCACAGAAGTCAACCGCGACTCATTATTTCTGGTTCAAGTCAATCGGCACCGACACCCTCAGGATCCTCAAGATCAAGACCGGGTGTTCTTGTGCTACCATGCCGCTTGAGCAGGATTGGATTGCTCCCGGCGATAGCCTTCTTGTTGGCATGTTCTGGGACACACAACGACGATCCGGCAAGATAGGCCGTTATCCCAAAATTTTCACTAACGCTGGCCCCGATCCGTACCAAATTACACTTACCGGCAACGCTCAATCAATTTTGTGTGGCAAATCATCACTTATCGCAGTTAGTCCTTTCAAATGGGAATTGTCCCGAGTCCATGACAGGTCTATCGATAGTGTAGCCTTTGTCTTGCATAACAATAGAGAGAATGACCTGGCGCTGGAGGTTCTGTCTTTCCCGGTCGAGGAGTGTGAAATATCCCTACCGGATACATTGAAAGCGTTGTCTGACAATCACGGATACGTTAAGGTTCGGGGTGAATTTTCCGACAGCGAATTTGTAAGGTCGATTACGTTTCGTCTGAATGATAAGGACAAGACAATCTACACCATTCCGATACGAAGAAAAGTATATTGAATCAATAGCCCATTATGGAGAAAGTTGCTACTGAGACTATGAAGAAGCTATTACCTGCCCTGTTGACTCTGGCACTGGTCCTGCTATTGGCTACCAGTGTGATGAGTGCTCCGCGGTTGACTATTCCTGAGGCGAGTTTTAATTTCGGTTATTGCCCTCAGAATTCGAAAATCACTCATGACTTCTGGCTGATGTCAACCGGGGATGACTCGCTGAAGATTCTGAAAGTGCTCCCTGGCTGAGGCTGCACCAAAGCGCCCCTGGACAGGGACGTGCTTGCTGTCGGTGACAGCACTACTCTGGAGATCATTTTCAGCACCAAACGCTACCGCGGCGATTCGCGTAAACGCCCTAAGATCCAGACAAATGAAGGCCCTCCGGATAAGTTCGTCACAATTATCGCCAATATCGTTCAGCGTCCTGATTCGACCTACCCGATTATCATCAATCCATACAAGATTGATATGTCTCAGTTCACCGATAAGGTGATCAAGAAAGCCAAGTTCAAGATCACCAATGTCTCGGACCAGAAACTCAAGCTGACTATGGTGGCGCTGCCTGAGGGTTTGATGAAGATCAAGTTACCCAAGAGCATTGACCCTGGCAAAACTGTGGAAGCTGAAGTCAAACTTCACAAGGACATACTGGGAGAGTCGTTCCACAAGTCCTTTACATTCGAGATGGACGATGCGGACAAAAGTCGGTTCACCGTCCCGATTAAGCGAACTGTCAAGAACATGACCAAAAAGGCTGGCAAAAAGGCCGGCAAACTAACCGGCAAATAGCCGCCCTCAACAGATAACAACAAAATGGCCGCCAGAAGGCGGCCATTTTTCTTATCTATCAGCAAGAAAACTACCTGACAATATCGAGGAGGCCCGCCTTGATCGATTCGTCCAGTTCTTTATCGAATACCTCGCCATAGACATTGGAGTGAACAAGGCGGTAGTCGAGGGTTCCGCTCCAATCCTGAAACATAAAGAACTTACCTTCCTTGATACGATCATAGTACCAAATATCGAACGGATCCCCTGATCTGGGGGAAGCAACAAAGTCACGATCATCCCACGGACCATAAGTCATGTATATCCGACCGCGATCGGTGCGCCAACCGTTATTCTGTTTCTCATTGGTCGAGAAATATTCGTTGGAATAATTGTACCGTTCTATCATTTCTTGACGATTCTCAATGATTGATGTGCTACGGTTGGCGTCATTCTCTTGCCAGTACTGATGAAGGTAGTTTTCTTTCCCTTCCGGAGTCAGCGACTCAAGTGTCTGCCTCTGCTCAGGCATCAGTAAGTACTCCACCAGATGCATCTTGACCCTGAGAGGCAGGCCATCATACGGATCCCGTACGGTCGATTTGGAACCTGAGGCAAACAAACTCTGGCGAGAGATTATCCTGAAAGGTGACAGGGTTGTATCCGATTGACTCGTTTCGGGGTCGGAGACAACCACTCGCAGCACATACGAACCGGAGGGCCAGTCTTTGATATCAAACGACTCGGCCAACACCGCAGATTCGCCCGGCTTCGAATCTGACCTCACACCCAACTGACGAAACGGCAGACCATCGGAACTTAGAACCGTAAACGCAACCGAATACTCGTCCGGCGTTTGCTCAGAAGTTGTCAAATTATATATTTCTCCGTATAGAAAGATCGATGTATCCCTCTCGGTGAACAGCGCATTCGGATTGGGAATCAGTTGCAAACCGTTTTTTTCCAGCCTGGGGTTGGCGGCTTCCGAAGACGTTCCCACCGAACTGATGTCGTAAAGCAGGCTGACATCGCTGATCCGCAATTGCTGCTGCTGGGGTTTCTCCACTACAACTTGATCAAAAAAGCACTCCCCCCGGCTCTTGTTTGCGGCGTCAAGCACTGTCAGGCGCGCGGAGTAAGTTCCGGGGGCCAATTCCAAAGAGAGCTTATCAAAAACGCGAATGTCACTTCTGGCCGCATCCTCACGGTCGGCGGCGGATACTGTAAAATAGGTACCGACAGAATCAACAGCCCGACCATCATTGTCAAAGATATCGATCTGCGCAAATACACGGGCCTCCAGATTACCATCGTCTCCATCGGGGCGGAAGAACATCAGTTCATTTCGATTCACAGAATAACTGAACTCCACCCGAACCAAATCACCGTGTACAGGATTGGCATAGACGGCCACACCAGAATACACCTTAAGATCATTTCCAACCAGCCCGGCAGAGAGGCCGGAGGCCCCCGGCAACATCCAGATCGCTATTACCACCAGAAAACTGAGTCTTGCTAACACTATTTCTCCTCTCTTAGAAATCGGGGCGCATGCCTGTGCCATCGTAGGGATAGGACAGCCGATAGTCACCATCTCCATTATCATCTATGAAAGTAAACCGCCGATATTGATCCTGCTTATAGTAGTGCCAAACCTGGTATGGTTGGCGGTTCGGTACTAGCGGGAAATCATCAATCTGATCCGGTTCACCGTACTTGACGTAGACCCGTCCCTGGTCGGTTCGCCAACCTTCTCTGTAGAGGAACGAGAAGAGACTGTTGGCCATTCGAATCCGACGGTAGAACTCCCGCTTGGCTTCGTTCTCCGGCGTCTCTGGAACAGGATCGCGAGTTCGCCAGAACTGTTCAAATGCAACCACGCGGTTTTCATACTCAGTGACTTCCTTCAGCGTCTCGATTTCATCGGAGTCGGCAATCAGCGAGATTTGTTCAATCGCCTTCTTGTACTCGTGTCGAAGAAGCGCTTTCTGTGTCCACCTGACACTGAACTCCCGGTACTGCTGAGTCAGTTTTTTGTTACGGCGTCCCCTCAGCGTGACGAAGAGTTCGTACTCGCCTGAAACATAACCATCAAGCGATACCGTGCGAATCTGACGAAGCCATGGCTCGGTGATATCAACGTACGTGCTATCTCGATACACCATACCTTTGATCTTGTTCCGCACCTTCGTCTCTACCATCACCGTTTCCATCGGCTCCCGACCGGGATATATCTCTATATAGAACATCAGACGGGGCTCATCACCACCGCCAAACACACTACCAACAGAAGGAACAACTGTCATTTCTGCTTTATCAAAGCTTGTCCCCTTTCCGACAGTT